>CAZLYG010000262.1:0-7423 GCA_964563075.1 uncultured Steroidobacteraceae bacterium
GGTCGCCGGCATCCTGATCCTGCTCATCAACATGATCGGCGGCCTCGCCATCGGCACGCTCGGGCACGGGATGGCCGTCTCCGATGCGGGCCATACCTACACGCTGCTGACGATCGGCGACGGCCTGGTGGCCCAGATCCCGGCACTGCTGCTCTCGACCGCTGTCGCCATCATCGTGACCCGCATGTCCCGCGCTCAGGACATGGGCGGCGAGCTTGGCAAACAGCTGTTCGGCAACTCGAAGGCGCTCGGCGTCGCAGCTGGCCTGCTCGGTGTCATGGGCATGGTTCCGGGCATGCCGCACTTCGCCTTCCTGCTCATGGCGCTGCTGGCCGGCACGGGGGCGTACGCGCTGGCCAAGCGCCGGGCAGACGCGGCCAGGGCCGCGGCCGCTGCCCCGCCGCCGCCCGCCGCTGCCCCGTCACCCGAGACACGCGAGCTGAGCTGGGATGATGTGCAGCCCGTCGACTTGATCGGTCTCGAAGTCGGCTACCGGCTGGTTCCTCTTGTCGACAAGAAGCAGAGCGGTGACCTGCTCGCGCGCGTGCGCGGCGTACGCCGCAAGCTCTCGCAAGACCTTGGCTTCCTGGTCCCCGCAGTTCACATCCGCGACAACCTCGATCTCGCGCCCAACGTCTATCGGATTCTGCTCGGTGGCGTCCCGGTCGGAGAGAGCGTCATCTATCCCGACCGTGAGCTGGCGATCAACCCGGGCCGTGTGTTCGGCCCGATCCAGGGCATGTCCACTCGCGACCCGGCCTTCGGCATGGAAGCGATCTGGATCGAGCCGGCGTCGCGCGATCACGCACAGACCCTCGGCTACACGGTCGTCGACCCGAGCACGGTCATCGCAACGCACCTGAGCTTCATCATTCAATCCCACGCCCACGAGATTCTCGGTCACGAAGAAGTTCAGCAATTGCTGAACACTCTCGCCAAGACGGCACCGAAGCTGGTCGAGGACCTCGTGCCGAAAATCCTGCCACTGTCGAGTGTCGTGCGCGTGCTGCAAGGCCTGCTCGCCGAGCGCGTCCCGATTCGCAATGTGCGGACCATCATCGAGACGCTCGCAGAGAACGCCCCGCGCTCGCAGGACCCAACGGTGCTGCTCGGCCATGTTCGCGTCGCCCTGGGGCGGCAGATCACTCAGGACATCGCGGGCCTCGCCGCCGAGTTGCCCGTCATTACGCTCGAACCCGAGCTGGAGCGCGTCTTGCAGAGCTCGCTCGCGAGCAACGCGACCAACCCGGGCCTCGAGCCAGGTCTGGCCGAACGCCTGCAGCAAAGCGTGTCCGAAGCGGCCCGCCGCCAGGAGGCCTCGGGTGAGCCGGCAGTGCTGCTCGTTCCTCCGCAGCTGCGCTCGACCCTCGCGCGCTTCGTGCGCGCGAGCGTCCCGACTTTGCATGTCCTGGCCTGGAATGAGATTCCCGATAACCGGAAAGTCCGCCTCGTCTCCGCGGTCGGTCGCTGAGCTCGGAGCTTGATATATGAAAATCGTTCGACACGTTGCACGTGACATGCGCCAGGCGATGCGGGCCATCCGCGAGCGACTGGGAGATGACGCTGTCATCTTGTCCTCGCGCCGCACCAGCGAGGGGGTCGAACTGACCGCCGCCGTTGACTTCGACGCGCAGACCCTCGAGGGCGCCGCGGTTCAGCCGCTCGCCGATCCGGCAGAATCGCCTTTGATTCGGCGGGAAGCTGCGCTCAACCGTCGCGAAACGCCGCTGATCAAGGACGATGACGAACCCGTTCGCAGCAAGTTACCGCCCTCCTTGGTTGCCTTGTGGACCTGCGAGCCGACGCCTCCAGTGCAGCGATTTGACGTCGCTACGGCCCCGTCGATGACCGGCGGCATTGAGGCTGACTCCCCGCTCATCAGCAAGGAGCTGCAATCCGCGCTGTTTGACTCACTGGTCGTTCGCAGTGAGGAGCCTACGCGCGCGCCTTCTAAACAAGCGAAGGCCGCTACGAGCTCGCATACGAATGCAACATTCGCCGCGCATCTGGCGCAGGCGGCCGCCGTGTCGCATGGGCCGCACGCAACCGCCCCGACACACCCTGCACCGACCGCGCACACGACTACCGCGGCAAACGTCCCTCATAGCGTCGCGGCGGCGCACACCGCAGCCGTGGCCCACACGGCAACCACGACCCACACGGCACCCACGACCCACACGGCAGCCACGGCGCATGCCGCAGACACGGCCCACACTGCAGTCGCGGCGCATGCCGCAGACACGGCCCACACTGCAGTCGCGGCGCAGACGACGCACGCGGGGCACGCGGCGCACGCCGTCGCAGCGCCATCCGCCCCAGCGCAATCGCCAGCCGCAAGCGCACGGCTTGAAGCTCAGGTCGCCTACGCGACGCAACCTTTGGACTTCGACCTCACCGAGCCTGCAACCACCCCGCTCCGCGCGACGCATCCGGCCGTTGCAAACGACGTTGTAGGCGCCGAGCTGAAAAATCTACGGCGCATGCTCGAAACACAACTCGCGCAACTCGCATGGAATGACATGACGAGGCGCGCGCCCGTTCACACTGAGATGCTGCGTGAGCTGAGTGAGATAGGTATTGCACAGGACCTGTCGAGCCAGATCACGCAGCAACTCTCCCAGGACGTCGACCTCACGTACGCACGGCGCTTCTCGATTGCAGCGCTGTCGCAGTACCTGCTCGTCACCGGCGATCGATGGCTGGACAGCGGTGGCCGCATCGCCTTCATCGGCTCGACCGGCGTCGGCAAGACGATGACCCTGTCGAAGCTCGCAGTACGGTGGGTGCTGCGGCACGGGGCACGCGACCTGGCGTTGGTAGCTGCGGACAACATCCGCCTCGGCGCGCAAGATCAGATGCGCGCGCTCGGCCAGCTCCTGGGCGCTCCGGTCTACACGCCGGAGAACTTCGAGACGCTCCCGACCTTGCTCAGCAAGCTGCAGCAGCGGTTCATCCTCATCGATACCCCGGGATCGAGTCTCCGCGATACCCAGCTGTCGAGCCGCCTCGCGGTCCTCGCCAGCTCGGCCTCGCAGCTCCAGACGGCGCTCGTCCTGGCGGCGAGCACGCAGGCAGGGGCTCTGGAGGAAGTGGTCAAACGCTTCGCGCCGGCCAACCCGTGTTGCTGCGTCCTGACGAAGGTCGATGAGGCCGCAAGCCTGGGTGGCGCCCTATCCGTTCTCATCCGGGCGCGGGTGCCTGTGTCCTATGTGAGCGAGGGGCAGCGCGTACCGGAGGATCTACGCCCGGCGCGTGCCCTCGAGCTGGTCTCGCACGCCGTCAGGCTCGCCAAAGCCACCGGTGCGGCCGCCGATGAGGATCTCCTTCGCAGACGTTTTGGAAAAGTCGCCCATGCCATCACCTGAGCTCAATGTGATCCACAACCCCCACATGGACAAGATGGACAAGATCGATGGCCTCTCCAATCCGGTCCAGGTGATTGCCGTCACCGGCGGCAAGGGCGGCGTCGGCAAAACCAGCGTGTCGGTCAACCTGGCGACTGCACTGGCCGCCTCCGGGAAGCGCGTCGTGCTGTTCGACGGAGACCTGGGTCTGGCCAACGCTGACGTGTTTCTGGGCCTCTCGCCAAGGTACACCCTGGCGCATGTCATCTCGGGCGAGCGGACGCTGGATGAGGTACTCGTCACCGCTCCGCAAGGCTTCCTGGTAGTCCCGGCGGCCTCCGGCGCCGCTGACCTGGCCAACATGTCTGCCTCGGAGCACCTGGGGCTGGTACAGGCCTTCAGCACCCTGGCCGCCCGGGTGGACGTCCTGCTCGTCGATACGGCGGCAGGTATTGCCCATAGTGTGCTGCAGTTCTCACAAGCGGCCCAACACGTGCTCGTGGTGATCTGCGACGAGCCGGCGTCGCTAACTGACGCCTATGCCCTCGTCAAGGTGCTGAGTCGCAATCACGGGGTGAGCCGGTTTCGCGTGGTGGCCAACCAGGTACGAACTGCAGGCTCCGGTCAGGAACTGTTCAGTCGTTTCGAGCGCGTCACGGCACGCTTCCTCGATGTAGTGCTCGAATTCGCCGGAGAGATTCCGGAGGATGAATTGCTTCGCCGCTCAGTACGCGAGCAGCGTCCCGTTTTTGACGCCTACCCGGGGAGTCCGGCCTCGCGCGCATTCAAGAAGTTGGCTGCGCGCGCCGATACATGGCCGGTACCCCCCGGTCCGCGAGGGAATATCGAGTTCTTCGTGGAGCGACTGGTACGCAGGCCGGCGGCACGGCTGGAAGCAGTGCCATGAACGCTGCGAGCGCGTACGGCGCGCACCGCTCCGCGGGGGAGGCGGACCAGTTGATCTTGCGCCACGCCGAGCTGGTGAAGCGGATCGCTTACCACCTCGCGGGCCGATTGCCACCGTCGGTGGAGGTGGACGACTTGATTCAGGCCGGGATGCTGGGATTGCTCGAAGCCGCTTCGCACTATGCCGCCAACCGTGGGGCAAGCTTCGAGACGTACGCCGGCATACGGATCCGCGGCGCGATGATTGATGCGCTGCGCAAGCTCGATTGGGCGCCCCGCTCGGTGCATCGCAAGGCACGCGCGGTGGCCGCGGTCGTCAGGGACATCGAGCGCAGGACGGGACGCGATGCGCGCGATGTGGAGATCGCTCAGCAGATGGGCGTGCCGCTCGATGAGTACCACTCAATCGTGCAGGACGCAGCGAGTTGCCGCCTGGCGGCGCTCGATGATGCAACGGCGGCAACGGCCGCCGGCTCGGAGGATCCGTTCCGGGAGACGGCGGATGAGGATTTTCGGCGGGCTCTGGCGCAGGCGATCGACGGATTGCCGGAGCGCGAGAAGCTGGTGATGTCGCTCTACTACAGCGACGGATTGAATCTGAAAGAGATCGGTGCGGTGTTGAAGGTGACAGAGTCGCGGGTGTGTCAGCTGCACGGACAGGCGCTCGTGAGATTGAAGGCAAGGCTGGCCGAGTGGCGCGACGGCGCTGTTGAAGCGCACGCCTAGAGACGGGAGACAAGCAAGTGAGCAAAGATATGAAATTCCTGGTGGTCGATGACTTCTCGACCATGCGCCGCATCATCAAGAACCTGCTGCACGATCTGGGCTACCCGAATGTGTCGGAGGCCGATGACGGCAAGACGGCGCTGCCGATGCTGCAGGCGGGCAACTTCGACTTCCTCATCACCGACTGGAACATGCCGGGCATGCCGGGCCTCGACCTCATCAAGGCGGTGCGTGCCGACACCAAGCTGGCCAAGATGCCGGTACTGATGCTGACGGCGGAAGCCAAGCGCGAGCAGATCATCGAGGCGGCTCAGGCGGGCGTGAACGGCTATGTCATCAAGCCCTTCACGGCCGAGACGCTCAAAGAGAAGCTCGACAAGATCCTCGGTCCGGGGAAGTGAGAATACCATGTCGAGTTTTGCCATTCTGAAGCTGGAATACGGGGCGTGCGTCGAAGCGCTCGCCGAGGCCTTGCGTACCGAGGATGAGACCGCGTTCTTTGCCGCCGTGGACCATATCGTCCACATGCGCGAGCCGGGGATGTTCACCGAGATCCGCAAGCTGACCGGCGACCTGCAGAAGGCGCTCGAGCGCTTCAGCATCGAGTCGAGGCTCCAGATCCCCGACGCGCGTGCGCGACTCACCCACGTCATTCGCATGACAGACGAGGCCGCGCATCGCACGCTCGACCTGGTCGAGCAGTCCGGTCCTCTCGCCGAGCGCACGGCGCGCGAGGCTTCGGCACTCATCGATCAGGTGACCAGCTATCGCAACCGTACCGCCGACATGAAGGGGTTCGAGGGCGTCGTGCGCTCGATCGATGCCTTCCTGCCGGTCGTCAGGTCGATGGAGGCATTCCTCCCGGCCGCACGCGCCGACTCGGAGCTGATCCGCCGCAATCTCGCCGACGTGCTGCTCGCACAGGGCTATCAGGACCTCACTGGACAGATCATCCGCAGCGTCATGAAGCTGGTCGAGGAGCTCGAGCTGGCTCTCTCCAACCTCGCGAAGCTGTCCGGCGATATCGTGGAGCATGCGACCCTCGGCGAGAGCCCCAGTGCGGGCCACGGACCGACGGTTCCAGGAGTGTCCAAAGGAGAAGTGGCCTCAGGCCAGACGGACGTCGATGCGCTCCTGTCCGGCCTGGGAATGTAGGATGCCGCCGTGGACATCCTGAGCATCATCGGACTGGTGCTCGCGCTGAACGCGATCCTCCTGGGAGCCGTGCTCAAGGGCGCCGGCCTCATGGCGCTCGTTTCAGCCGCCGCCTTCATGATCGTGATCGTCGGCACCGTCGCCGCGATCTGCATACAGACCCCGCTGCCGGTCATGCAGCGCGCGCTGAAGATCTTCCCCTGGGTGATGAAGCCACCCACCCGCGATGGCGGGTCGCTGATCACCAAGATCGTCGAATGGAGCAATACCGCGCGCAAGCAGGGCCTGCTCGGCCTCGAGCCCATGATCGCTCGCGAGACGGACGAGTTCGTGAAGAAGGCGCTGCAACTGGTGGTTGACGGGAGCGAGCCGGATAACATCAGCACGGCGCTCTACGTAGACCTGAACATGCGCGAGAACGCGGACACCACGGCCGCGAAGGTGTTCGAAGGAATGGGCATCTACTCACCCACGCTCGGCATCATCGGCGCGGTGCTCGGACTGATGGCAGTGCTGCAGAACCTCGCCGACCCCAGCAAGCTCGGACATGGCATCGCCGCAGCCTTCACCGCCACGGTGTACGGCATCGGTCTCGCCAACCTCTTCTTCCTACCCGTGTCGGCCAAGCTCAAAGTGATCATTGCGCGGCAGACCCAACTGCGCGAAATGGTCATCGACGGCATGTTGTCCATCGCCCAGGGCGAGAACCCGCGCGCCATCGAAGCGAAGCTGCAGGGCTACCTGCACTGAGGCCGGTATGAAAAAGAATCCGCTCGCGCGCCGGCCGTCCCGCAAGCACGAGGATCACATGAACCACGAAGCGTGGGCCATTCCGTATGCGGACCTGCTCACGCTGCTGCTCGCCTTCTTTGTCGTGATGTACGCGATCTCGTCGGTGAATGCGGGCAAGTATCGCGTGCTGTCGGACTCGTTGTTTGCAGCCTTTCGCGGTGCTCCGCGTACGATGCAACCCATCCAGGTGGGCGAAAAGCAGGTCGGCTCCGGAGCTGACCTCCAGACCAGCATCGTGCAACAGGCGATGCTCGAGGGGCAGCCGCGCTCGATCCTCGCGGTCAAAGCCGAGCCGGGCAACTCGAGAGTGACGGGCAACCCGGCGGTCGAGCCGAAAGTCGACGGCATCGCGACGCCGAAGCTCAACCCGCTGGCCGCACAGGCATCCCAGGCGTTGCAGAAGGTGGCCGATCAGGTCGCGCACGCCATGGACGACCTGGTGAAGCAGAATCTGGTCATCGTGCGCCGCACGGATTTCTGGATCGAGGTCGAGATCAAGA
>CAZLYG010000263.1:0-7386 GCA_964563075.1 uncultured Steroidobacteraceae bacterium
GCAGGTAGACACGTCGAGTCCACCGATCGGGATGAGCAGAGCTCGGCAACCCCTGCTGACGCTGCGAGCCCTCTACGCTTTCGCCATTTTCTGGAGCAGCTGCCTGCTGTTCCTGGTCGAGCCGATGGCGGCGAAGCGGCTGGTGCCGCTTCTCGGGGGCTCCGCGGCGGTTTGGACCACCTGTCTGGTCTTTTTTCAAACCATGCTGCTGCTGGGCTACTCGCTGGCGCATTGGCTTGCCAGCCGGTTGAGTACCTACCGCCAGACGCTGACCTACGTGGCCATACTCGCAGTGGGACTGGCGTTCAGTCTCGATGTCGATCGACCACTACATCCCGATCTGCTGCACCCTGCCAGCAGCGTGCTTCTGTTGCTCGCGCGCATGATCGGCATTCCGTTTCTGGCATTGTCAGCCAGCGGCCCGCTACTTCAAGCCTGGTACGCGCGCAGCCACGCGCGCGGAGTCACGCTGCACCCACCCTACCGGCTGTTCGTGTTATCTAACTTCGGTTCCTTGGTGGCACTCGCCAGCTATCCGGCGGTGATCGAACCGCGTGCCACGCTGCACACCCAGGGCGTCGTCTGGTGCTGGGGCCTCTTCGTCTACGTGGTCGTCTGTGGAGCGATCGCCTGGAGAATCAAGGATGACGACACGAGGGAACTCCGGGCGGAGTCCGCAGGCACTGTCGAAGCTTTCCCTGAGACCAGGCGAATCGCTCTTTGGATTGCGCTCGCTGCCTGTGGTTCGGTTCTGCTGTGCGCAGTCACGGGCTATCTTTCCCAGAATATCGCCGCGATACCTCTGTTGTGGATCGCACCGCTCACCGTATACCTGCTGAGCTTCATGCTGACATTCCATGGCAGTCAACGCTATCCGCGTACGCTCGTGCTGCTGTTGCTGGCAGTCGCGCTCGGTGCGCTCGGATATCTGCTATGGAGCGGCGAATCCAATCTCACCTTGAACGTCAGCATTCCTCTGTTTTGCGCTGCGCTGCTCGTATGCTGCACCTTTGCACACGGTGAGGTTTACCGGCTGCGTCCGCCGCCGCAGCACAGTACCCGCTTCTACCTATGCATTGCTGCAGGAGGCGCCATCGGGGCTTTCTTCGTAGCGATAGCAGCCCCGCAGGTGTTTAAAGGCGACTACGAGCTGTGTTGCGCATTGCTCGTGACAGCCGTGCTCGCGCTCATCACGACCTGGCGACAAGCGCTCCACTGGCGCGCGCTGTGGTTGACTGCGTCGTTGGCCCTGTGCGCCACGACGGTCAAGTACGTGCACGATTATCGTGCGCAGTCGATTGTCAGGGCGCGAAATTTCTACGGTGCGCTTCGCGTTACGCAGGAGGCGGTCGGGCCCGGTCTGGCGCGGCATCTGTACAACGGCACGATCGAGCATGGCACTCAATGGCTGGACGGCAGCATGCGCTACACGCCAACTACCTACTATGCCCGTGACTCGGGCGCAGGGTTGGCGCTGACGCTGTGCTGCTCCGGGGCTGCGCGACGCGTTGGCATCATCGGCCTGGGTGCCGGAACACTGGCCGCGTACGGCCGCGCCGGCGACGTGTTTCGCTTCTATGAGATCAATCCTCTGGTAGAGCAGATGGCGCACCAGCACTTCACGTATCTGAGTGATTCGCGGGCCCGGATCGAGATCGTGCCCGGCGATGCGCGAATATCCCTTGCCGGCGAGCCACCGCAGAACTATGACGTCCTGCTGGTGGACGCTTTTTCCGGTGACGCCATCCCGGTGCACCTGCTGACCGCCCAGGCCGTGAGCTTGTACCTGCGCCATCTGCGGCCGGGGGGAGTCATTGCCTTCCACGTATCGAATCGCTATCTCGCGCTGGAACCGGTGGTCCAGCAGGAAGCCGAGCACGCCGGTTTGCATGCAGCTCTGATCGAGAGCGATGATGACGATTCGCGCGATGAGTATGGCGCCTCCTGGGTCCTGGTGACCCGCGATCAGTCGTTTCTCGCGCAGCCCGCCGTGCGCATGGCCGCGAGTGAGATCGAAACCATCAGGGGATTGCGGCTATGGACGGACGACTACAACAGTCTGTTGCCGCTGCTGCGCTGGCGCGGCCGCTCCGAGGAGGACTGATCTCGCCTCTGCGTGCCTCACAGCACCAGCTGCCAGTAGGCGACATCAACCCAGCGGTTGTGCTTGAAGCCCACCTGATGAAAAGTCGCGACGCGCTCGAAGCCGAGATTCTCGTGGAGCGCGACGCTCGCGTCGTTCGGCAGGGCGGCGCCACCGATGGCAACATGGATGCCGCGCACTCGCAAGAGTGACAGGAGCTCGGCGTAGAGCCGCTTGCCGATCCCGCGTCCCTCGCGCCCTTGCTCGAGGTAAATGGTGGTTTCGACGGAGTAGCGATACGCGCTTCGTACCTTCCACTTGCTCGCATAGGCGTAGCCCACTACAGCGCTTTCGATCTCCGCGACCAGCCACGGCAGGTTGGCGGCTCGAATATCGGCCATCCGTTGTGCCATGACCTGCGGTGCCACAGGTTCCTCTTCGAAAGTGATGACCGTGTTTTCGATGTAGTAGTTGTAGATGCGCGCAATCGCGTCCGCATCGGCGTCCAGTGCCTCGCGGACGCTGAGCTTCATACGCGCTGGCCCCGCGAATCGATCACCGGCTCGCCGTCCTCTTTGGTGAAGCTCTTCCGCTGGGGAAGCGGCAGGATGTCCAGCACGGCTTCCGAGGGCCGGCAGAGTTTGACGCCCCAGGGAGTCACCACGACGGGCCGATTGATCAGAATCGGATGCGCCAGCATCTGCTGAATCAGCTGATCGTCCGTCCAATGAGTTTCCGCGAGCCGCAGCTCCGCAAATGGCGTGCCCTTCTCACGCAGCAATTCGCGCGGTCGCATGTTCATCTTCTGCAGCAAGCCCCTGAGCGTAGCCTCATCCGGAGGAGTTTTCAGGTATTCGATGACCGTCGGCTCAACACCCGCGTTGCGAATCAGCGCAAGCGTGTTCCGCGACGTGCCGCAGGCAGGATTGTGGTAGATGGTGACAGGCGTTGAGTTCGGATCGAGGTTTGCGGTCATTGACTGAATCCCCTAGATGCGCTGCGACGCGGGCGCGGGTTGTGAGGTGGAGGCCGCACTCTCCCTGGACAGGCGTTCGCGGGATGAAAACAGATAGCGCGACAGCCACAGCGCGAGTAACGCACCGGCGATCTGGGCGGCGATGAAACCAGGTACATCCGCGGGGCGGACGCCCGCGAACGTGTTCGACAGCGAGCGCGCGATCGTGATCGCAGGATTGGCGAACGATGTGGAGGAGGTAAACCAGTAAGCAGCCCCGATCCAGCTCGCCACCATCCAGGGTGCATCCCAGGCACGCCGATGACCGACAACCACCAGCACGAGACCCGCTGTGGCAATACCTTCGGCGAGCCACTGCCCGAAGCCCGTCCGCACGTGCAATGACGACTGCAGGAGAGGCAGATCGAACATGGCATGAGCCAGAAGGGCGCCCGCGCAGCATCCCAGGATCTGCACGAGAGTGTAGCCGAACGTGCGGTGCCAGGTCAGCCTGGCCCGCAGAGCCTGAACGAGAGAGACGGCGGGATTGAAGTGGGCCCCGCTGATCGGGCCCAGCAGTCCGATCAAGACTGCCAGCGCCGCGACAGTGGCGCCTGTATTGGCGAGGAGGGCGATGGCCGTGTTGCCCCCTGAGAGGCGCTCAGCCATGACGCCTGATCCCACGACGGTTGCCGCGAGGAGCGCGGACCCGAGAGCCTCGGCGAGAAGCACGCTCGCAAGGGGTTTTGATCCCACGGCCGCAACTTCAGAGCGGACGCTCGAGCTGTATGCGAACGGCTTCATGCCCGCTTCCTGTGGGCTGTTTCCAGGGGCTGACAGTCGCTGACGCATGCGTCATCTGCAAGGGTGCAGCAGTTTTCAGTAAGGAAATCGACGAGGGCATTCATGCGCTCGAAGTCGGGGCTGTAGAAGAGATTGCGCCCGTCGCGCCGGCTCACGATCAGTTCCGCCCGCAGCAGCTCCTTGAGATGGAACGACAGCGTCGGGGCGGGAATCTTCAGGCGGTCGGCCAGCTCCGAGGGTGTGAAGCCTTGCGGTCCGCGCTTCACCAACAGGCGGAAGACGTTCAAGCGAGCCGTGGATGCCAGGGCGCTGAGAGCGCCAAGCGCCGATTTCTCTTTCATAGTTTCAATTATATGAAACTTCCGGCCGGATGGCCATGCCGGATGAGAGAGCAGCGGGGGCGCGACTACTTCGGCGGCTCACCCGGGGCAGGCTTGAGTTTCACCACCGGCGACGGATAGAACGTGCCGACCGGACCGGTGAACTCCTCTTTCTTGCCGTCTGCGTAGTACTGGCACCGACGATGTTTCCTTCGGCGTCCTTGCTGATGTTGACTTTCCAACCGGGCTTGAACTCGAAATCGTAAATCTTGAGCTCCTTGGGAAACTCTCCTTCGATGCGGATGGTCGCCACCTGCTTTTCATTGGGAACGCGCATCGTGTACTTCTCCCGCGCACCCAGAATCGATTCGGTGGGATAGATACGAATGTGCGCAAGCGCGATGCCCCATGAAAGGAGCGCCCCCGCGGCCAGCGTGTATGCGTGCTTGAAGCGTCTCATGAGTTTGTCCTCCCCATTCGTAAATGCGCGCGCGCTGCGCTTGCGCGCAGCGCACCTATCAGTGCGCCACCCGGAAGTCCTGATCCGGAAATGTCGAGGCGCCAGGAACCTGGATCACGACCATCGGATGCTCCTGGCTCAGATGGCAGGCATTGCAGGTGCTGGTGAGCTTGGCGTAGGCCGCCTTGAACTTGCCGGCGTCGCCGGCTGCGATGGCGGCTTCGACATCCTTCAGAGGCTCCGTCGTCAGCGCGGTCATCAAGGCGGCGAGGTCGGCATTGCGATAGACAGGAATCGTTCGTGCAACGCGCGCGAATGCGTTACGCAATTCGCTGACCTCATACTTCGCATAGGCCCAGTTCTTCTCCCTGCCGGCGATACCGAGCTTCAGGTGCCTGGGCTGCACTGCCATGGTCATGAGATCGCCGAGGCTGGGATGGTACTCAGGCTGAGCAAGTACAGCCGTCGCCGGTGCCGCGGGGGCCGGAGTCTGCGCGCTGCTCGTCGAATGCAGCGCCAGAGCGAGTAGCGAAGTGACGGACAGAACGAGGGTCAAGGCCATGATCCCTGAGATGTTTCTGGTGGAAAGCGTCATTTCCGGCTCCTGATGCGGGTGGTGCGAATGGTGATCCGGCGGTCAGCGCGTGTGCGCTCGAGACTCCGCGAGCTTGAGGGCGCTTTTTGTGGACATGCCGGCGTACTCCCCGGCAAAACGTTGCGGCTCGACGGCGTTATAGGGCTTGAGATTCATCGCCCAGCGGAAGCCGACGGGCTGATACCAGAGCTCGGCGGTGACTTCGAACGGCGCCCCCTGCGGGTCGACCGGGACCTCATAGACGACCTGATCGCCGCGATCGGTGAACTGCGGGTCCTGGAGAGCGTCACCGTGCACCGCGATCTGAGCGTCCGCAGTCGCTTTGTCGAATCCTTCCGGCAGCAGACGGTTGTCTTTGAGGTAGCCGACGGCCGATAGCAGTCCCGTCGTGACCCTATGCTGTGCATCGCCCAGGATCGACTCGTAGATCTGCACCTGGTCGGCGCTGCGGATTACGCGATAGTGAGGCTCGAACGTCGTGGGGTCGCGGTCGTTGTCATTTCCCTGGATGGATCCGTCGGCCTGCAATGCCCCCGAGTCGAACACGATACTCCCCATTCGATTGCGCACCTGGACGTGCAGCCACGCACGCCGCGAAGGATAGGCAGTCGGCAGCTTGTGACCGCCAAGATTCTGCACCGTAACGGCAGTCGTGAGCAGGTGTCCTTCCAGGCGCGGTTCGGAGAGAGTGAGTCGGGCGGCCCGGGTTTGCAGGTAGCGCTCGGTACCCTCCGCTGCCGAGGCCAGCTCTTCCGCAGGCGCGGACACCGCCAATTCATCGTGATATCGGCCCAGCAGTCGTTGCAGAAGGAAGTTGCCGCCGATGAACTGATGCCGGGCCGTACCTGGCCGGTCACTGCTGAGAATTCGCGCGATCGGCGCAGGCTGGGTCACTGCGGGCATGTGGCAGCTTTGACAGCTTTGTCGGTTGCGATAGTCGCTGTGCAGCCATTCCTGGTAGGGCACCTGCTCCGGCAGCGCCCCGATTTCCTTGCCGGTCCCATCCAGCGCCTTGGTGATCAGTGTATGGCAGGTTGCGCACAGCTCGGAGCTGCGGATGTGATCGCCGTGTGTCGGTTGGAACCCTTCCGTGGAGGAGTGCATGACGGCCTGTAGGCCCGGATCGATATCGAAGGGTCCGTATTCAGGGCGGATGCCCTCTGCCGAGGGACCCTGGACGACGAATCCTCCCGTGAAGCTTGCCGGCGTGCCGAGATTCTCCGCCGAGATCTGATGACACACCGAGCAGGAGACTCCGTCGGCGGCCTCCTTGTTTGCCGGCGCCTGTGCATTGAGAGGCAGGTGCGCGAATACCTGGCCGCGCTTGCCGTCCAGGCGCGAATGGTAGCGCGCTATGGGCATGTGGCAGGTGGAGCATTCGTCCTCGATGGCGGACTGTGCTTGCGGATGGTCGAGGCTCTCTCGCCGGACGCTTGCCTGCCAGTACGGGTCGCGGCTCGAGTTGGCCATCACACTGGTGCGCCAATCGGCACCAATGGTGACCTGGGCACCGCTCGGGAGATTGGTTCCGTTGTGGCACACGAAGCAGCGATCGGAAGTCTGAAATGCCGGTTCCGAGCGCGCGTATCGATCCTGCAGGAGCTCCTGCTGCGGCCGCGCCGCACTGGAGAGACACAGCGATGCGACACCGATCGCGATGGCGGTGAGGGCAGATTTCACCGCCAGCCCTCCAGGAAACCGCCGTCGAACCAGTCCCACAGAAAATACGCCATGAGCTGGCGCGACCGACCCGCGGTATCCGAAACCGGGAAGTCGTAGCCGATCGCCGCGCGGATATGCTGGCGGCGATTGAGGGTTACCTGGAACTCAGGAATCACGTCCCAGTCCGTGACAGCTCCGCTCACGAGGTCGCGAGCTCCGACGAGCTCGATCATGGGGCTCCACATCCGCCCGAAGTGATGCTCGCTGAAACTCTTGCCGAATGCGCTGCGCAGATACACCGAGCGGGGCCCATTTCGGGTGCTGAACGGCAGATCGGTCCCTCCCTGGAGCTGGATGAACGACTGGACGGGCAGCACCAGGTCGTAAGCCAGGAACAGACCGGAGCCGAACACACCGGTCCCCAGGCCGGCACGAGGGTTCCCGGTGGGCAGAGTCAGCTCGGCCTGTACACTGAGGATCGAGCCCGTGGCGTCATAGATCGGCTTC
>CAZLYG010000264.1:0-2363 GCA_964563075.1 uncultured Steroidobacteraceae bacterium
CGAGTGCTCAGATCGAATCCAGAGCCTTCTGGAAACGGTTGGCATGAGAGCGCTCGGCCTTGGCCAGCGTCTCGAACCAGTCCGCGATCTCGGCAAAGCCCTCCTCGCGGGCGGATTTCGCCATCCCAGGGTACATGTCGGTGTACTCGTGGGTCTCGCCGGCGATGGCCGCCTTGAGATTCAGCTTGGTCTCGCCAATCGGCAGCCCCGTAGCCGGATCGCCCACGGCCTCGAGGTACTCCAGATGCCCATGGGCATGGCCCGTCTCGCCTTCGGCGGTCGAGCGAAACACGGCGGACACGTCGTTGAAGCCCTCGACATCGGCCTTGGCTGCGAAATACAGGTAGCGGCGATTCGCCTGCGACTCACCGGCGAAAGCGTCCTTGAGGTTCTTTTCGGTCTTGCTGCCCTTGAGATTCACGGCTCACTCCTCGAATCAGATGTGCCTGATTAGACTGGGTCTAACACTGCGCGCACTGTATTCTGCGCCGCCCCGCAGGTCAACCCGGCTGGTGGTCATTGACCGGTGTCGTTGCCCCCTACCGTCAGGCTGTGTAACGTGGCGCGTTGGCTGACCCGCAGGCCCCAAATCGGGGCCTCGCCACCGGAGTATGCTCAAGCTTGGCGCGAGAATCCAAACCCGACCTCGTGGGCGACGCCTCGGCCGCCGCCCCGGCCGCTTCTCCACCGGGCGCGGCGGCGACACCGGATTTCGAGCAAGCTCTGGCGGAGTTGGAGAGCCTGGTGGAACGCCTCGAGAGCGGCGATCTGCCGCTGGATGAGGCTCTGCAGACCTTCGAGCGGGGCGTCGTACTGACGCGGCAGTGCCAGGGCGCGCTCAAAGCTGCGCAGCAGAAAGTGGAGATTCTCCTCAAGCGCAGTGGGGACGCCGGCGTGGAGCCTTTCTCGATCGCCGAAGATGACTCCCAGGGTGCCTCCTGAAGCTCGCGTGCCCGGTCGATCCGGGACGCGCGTGACGTCTATGTATGAATGAACCCGCTGATTTCGCCCAGCGCCTGGACCAGTACCGAAGCCGGGTCGAACGGATGCTCGAGAGGTATCTGGAGCTGCCCGATCCGGGTACGCCCCGTCTGCGCGAAGCGATGCGTTACAGCGCGCTCGGCGGAGGCAAGCGGCTGCGTCCCGTGCTCGTCTATATGAGCGGCGAATCTCTCGGCGCATCGCTCGAGCAGCTGGATGCGCCCGCGGCGGCAGTCGAGCTCATCCATGTGTACAGCCTGGTGCACGACGATCTTCCCGCGATGGACGATGATGACCTGCGGCGCGGCCGGCCGACATGTCACCGCGCATACGATGAAGCAACCGCCATTCTCGTTGGTGACGCTTTGCAGGCACTCGCCTTCGAGGTACTCGCCAGCGATGAAGCCCCGTCACCGGCGCTGCGAATCGCGATGATTCGCACGCTGGCCCATGCGGCAGGCACCTCCGGAATGGCCGGAGGACAGGCGGTGGATCTGGCCGCTGTCGGGCAGACCCTGTCCGTCGCAGCGGTCGAGAACATGCACCAGCGCAAGACCGGGGCGCTCATTCGAGGCAGCGTGTTGCTTGGCGCCCTCGCTGCAGGCACTCCCGAAGGGCCGTTGTTGCAAGCCCTCGAGCGCTTCGGATCGCAGATCGGGCTCGCCTTCCAGATCCAGGACGACATTCTCGACGTCGAGGGCGATGCGGCCCTGCTCGGCAAGGCCACGGGCGCAGACGCCGCGCACCTCAAACCAACGTATCCGAGCACTGTGGGATTGAAGTCGGCGCGCGAGCGCGCGCGCCAGCTCCGGGATGACGCAGTGGCTGCGCTTGCGCCTCTGGCTGGACGCGCCGCGGCGCTCCGCGAGCTCGCACATTTCGTGGTGAACCGAGTGACCTGATGTTTAAACGAGACACGGCATTGTTCTTGTTACTGCGGTGTGCTACGCCTTCGACCCACCCGGGACGTTGGCTTGACCGTCGTGTAGACTGAACCAGATGACTGCCCCCTCAGATAAGTATCCGCTTCTCAGCTCTATCGAAACCCCGGCGGACCTGCGCCGGCTGCCCCTGGGCAAGCTCCCCGAGGTGTGCACTGAGCTGCGGCAATTTCTCATCCACACGGTCAGCACCCGTGGCGGCCACTTCGCGGCAGGGCTCGGCACGGTCGAGCTGACCATCGCCCTGCACTATGTGTTCGACACCCCTGAGGACCGCCTGGTCTGGGACGTGGGTCACCAGGCGTATCCGCACAAGGTCCTCACCGGCCGCGCGGACCGCCTTCACACGATCAAGCAGCACGCCGGACTCGCACCTTTCCCCTCGCGGGCGGAAAGCGAGTACGACACCTTTGGCGTCGGCCATTCGAGCACTTCCATCAG
>CAZLYG010000264.1:2375-7383 GCA_964563075.1 uncultured Steroidobacteraceae bacterium
TGGCTGCCGCTCAGCTCGGCGTGGACCGGCGTGTCGTCGCAGTGATCGGCGATGGCGCAATCACCGCCGGCATGGCCTTCGAAGCGCTGAATCACGCCGGCTCGTTACCCAACAACCTGCTCGTGATCCTGAACGACAACGATATGTCGATTTCGGAGAACGTGGGCGCGCTCTCGAACCACTTCGCGCGCGTGCTCTCCGGAAGCGTCTATGCGCACCTGCGCGAGGGCGGGAAGAAGGTTTTGAAGCAGATGCCCACCGTGTGGGAGCTGGCGCGCCGCTCGGAGGAGCACCTCAAGGGCATGGTCCTGCCCGGGACGCTGTTCGAAGAGCTGGGATTCAACTACATCGGGCCGATGGACGGTCACGACGTCAAGGCGATGGTCAGCGCGCTGCGCAACCTGCGCAAGCTGCATGGGCCGCAGCTCCTGCACGTCGTGACGCGCAAGGGCAAGGGCTATCCGCCGGCAGAGGCCGACCCTATCAAGTGGCACGGCCCGGGCCCGTTCGATCCGGTGAGCGGGACCATCTACAAGGAAAAGAGCACCGGGCCGAGCTACTCGCAGATTTTCGGGCAGTGGGCCTGCGACATGGCGGAACGCGAGCCGCGCCTGATCGTCATCACCCCGGCCATGCGCGAAGGCTCGGGGCTGGTCGAGTTTTCCAAGCGCTTCCGCGCTCGGTATTTCGACGTCGCGATTGCGGAACAACACGCAGTCACGTTCGCCGCCGGGCTCGCTGCCGACGGGATGAAGCCCGTCGTGGCGATCTACTCAACCTTCCTCCAGCGCGCCTACGACCAGCTCATTCACGACGTCGCCCTGCAGAACCTGCCCGTGGTGTTCGCGATCGACCGCGCCGGCCTGGTGGGCAGCGATGGCGCCACGCACCAGGGAAGCTACGATCTCTCCTTCCTGCGCTGCATACCCAACATGGTCGTGATGGCTCCTGCCGACGAGAACGAGTGCCGGCAGATGTTGTACACGGCGAGCACGCTGAACTGCCCGTCGGCCGTGCGCTATCCGCGCGGCACCGGCCCCGGCGTACCCGTTGCCCAGGAGATGACTGCCCTGCCGGTCGGACGTGGCATGGTCGTCCGCGAGGGCCGCAGCGGGCTCGCCCTGCTGGGATTCGGACCGATGGTCGAGCTCTCACGGGATATCGCGAATCGCCTGGATGCGACGCTGGTCAACATGCGTTATATCAAGCCGCTCGACGAGGATCTGGTGCTCTCCCTCGCCGCCCGCCACAGGGCGATCATCACGATCGAGGAAAACGCAGTCGCGGGCGGCGCCGGCTCTGCCGTCGCCGAGCTGCTGGCCTCCGAAGGGATACCGATGCCGCTGCTGCAGTTGGGCATCCCCGACCGTTTCATCGAGCACGGTTCACGCGACACCTGCCTGGCGGCCGCCGGCCTCGATGCCGCGGGCTTGAGCAGCAGCATCGAGCGCTGGTGGGGCCTGCAGACCCGGGAACATCTGCGGGTGGCCGGCCGCTCGGCGGGCGCTGGCTGACCGGGAACGCCTTCGCGGGGCAGCCGTGCAACCCGGACCCGACGGCGGGCCAACTCACCGCTGACCGGCCATTGACCGCCTGGCTATTGCATTATGCCGGTGCGGCCTTATTACCCTGGGTCGTAATCCTGTAGGCTTCAGGCATGACACCTCCCCCCTCATCCGCCAAGGTCGTGCGTCCCGTGCTCACGGAAGTGGAGGACGTCCAGGCGCGCGCCGATACCCGCCAGCTTCCGATCAACCGCGTCGGCATCAAGGAGATCCGGCATCCGGTACGCGTGAAAGACCGCTCCGCGGGTGAGCAGCACACCGTGGCCACCTTCAACATGTACGTGAGCCTGCCCCACAACTTCAAGGGCACGCACATGTCGAGGTTCGTCGAGATCCTGCACACCGAACGCGAAGTGTCGGTGGAGTCGTTCCGCAAGATGCTCGAGACCATGACGGCACGGCTGGAGGCGGACGCCGGCCACGTGGAGATGAACTTCCCCTTCTTCGTCATGAAAAAGGCTCCGGTCTCCGGCGTCGAGAGCCTGATGGACTATCACGCCACCCTGATCGGCGAACGCAAGGACGGCCAGACCGAGATGTGGGTGCGCGTGGTGGTACCGGTCACCAGTCTGTGTCCGTGCTCGAAGAAGATCTCAGAGTATGGCGCACACAACCAGCGCTCGCACGTGACCATTACCGCGAAGCTGCGCAAGCATATGTGGATCGAGGAGCTCATCGAGATCGCCGAAAGCGAGGCCTCGTGCGAGCTGTATGGAATTCTGAAGCGCCCGGATGAGAAGTACGTGACCGAGCGTGCCTACGACAATCCGAAATTCGTCGAGGACATGGTGCGTGACGTGGCAACGCGCTTGAACCGGGAAGATCGCATCGGAGCGTACATCGTGGAGTCGGAGAACTTCGAGTCCATCCACAATCACTCGGCGTACGCGCTCATCGAGCACGACAAGGACGCCTGATCGCGACGAATCAGTCGGGCTGATCGATCGGCAGATCGACCACCACCCGCAACCCCGGCTCATTGCTCTCGAGTGCCAGCCGCGCGCGATGCAGCCGTGCAATCGCGGCCACCAGGCTCAGCCCCAATCCGCTCGTATGCGTGTCGCCCTCCGCACCCAACCGCGCGAAGGGTTGGACGGCGCGCTCCCTATCCTCGGGGGCGATGCCGGGGCCGTTGTCACTCACGACCAGACGCACGCTCTGATCCATGCGCGAGGCATGCAGCTCGATCCTCCCGCCGGAGGGAATGTACTTCAGCGCATTCTCGATCAGATTCGTCATGAGCTGCGCGAGCAGCTGGCGATTGCCGTGCACGAGGGTGTTGCCGCTATGCGTGCTGCACAGGGTCAGTCCCTGCGCGCGCGCCACGGGCTCGAACAGCTCCACCAGCTCATCTGCCAGCTCACCTACATCGATGGCCATCGGCGCGGCCAGCGGCGCGCCCGACTCCGCGAGCGCAATCTGCAGCAGGATCGCAAGAGTGCGTTGCAGACGATCGACCTCGCGCAGCGCGGACTCCACCGATTCATGCACGGCAGGCTCGAGCGAGGGGGAGCGAAGCAGCAATGAATCCATCCGGGCACGCAGCCGATGCAGGGGAGCACGCAGATCGTGCGCGGCACTGTCGAACGTCGCGCGCACGGTGCGTGTCTGGTCCTCGAGCCGGTCGAGCACACGATTGACCTGGATCGCCAGCGCGTCGAACTCGTCGCGGGCGCCCGCAACGGGAAGTCGTCGGCCCAGTTCGCCTGCCATGATCCGCCGGCACGTCTCTGTCACGTCCTCGACGCGCCGGGCGAGCTTGCGGCTAAACCAGAAGCCTGCCAGCGCGGCTGCGAGTGTCGACAGGCCGATGCCCCACAACGTGGCGACCCGGAACTTCTCCGAGAATCGCTGGCCCTGGGAAATGTCCGTGCCGACCAGGAGCCGGTTGCCACCCGGGAGAGTGCGCACCTCCGCGCGCACCGGGTGCGAGGAGCGCCGTCCCGGCTCGATCGTCTCGATGGTGAACTCCGGTCGATGCTCAGCAGGCATGCCCTTGAAGGGCCACTGCTCCACGTTGCCGGCGATCTGCTGGAAATGCTGGTCCACCAGCAGGTACACGGCGCCGACACGGCCCCAACTGTCGATGCGCAGGTTGATCTCGTCTGTCAGACCGCTCAGCCCGCTGCGGTTGAACTTGTCGTTGAGTCCTTTCATCTCGGTGTCGATGATCAGGTCGACATCTTCCGTGATGAGGCTTTGTGTCAGCAGATACGCACTTCCCAGCGTCACGGCGACTGCCAGGGTCACCAGCAGGGTGTAGCCAACCGACAGGCGAAACGCGGTCGTGTTGAACGGATCGGGCTTGCCGTGCGCGCTCGCTCTGGCCGGGCGGACCAGCCCGGTGGGCGCCAGAGAAGCGGAGACTTCCGGATGCGCGCTCATGGCTCACCGTCCCGCATCACGTAGCCGGAACCGCGGATCGTATGGATCAGGGGGTTCTCCGAACCCTTGTCCACCGCCTGGCGCAGACGGCTGATGTGCACGTCGATGAGGTTGCTCTGCGGGTCGAAATGCAGGTCCCATACGCCTTCCAGCAGCATCGTGCGGGTGACGACCTGCCCCGCGCGGCGCATGAGAAACTCCAGGAGCTTCAACTCGCGCGCGGTCAGCTCGATTTCACGGCCGCCGCGCACGACGCGGCGCGCCAGCAGGTCCAGCTCCAGATCGGCAACCTTCAGCTTCGTCGCCTCGGCACCGCTGGAGCTGCGGCGCAGTAGCGCCTCGATCCGCGCCAGCAGCTCCGCGAACGCAAACGGCTTGGTGAGGTAGTCGTCGCCGCCGGCTTTCAGGCCCCGGATCCGGTCATCCACCGTGCCCAGTGCGCTCAGCACCAGCACCGGGGTTGCGATGCCCTCCTGGCGCATCTGTTGAATGATCTCCAGGCCATCGATCCGGGGCAGCATGCGATCGGTCACGACCAGATCGAAGGCGCCTTCGGTAGCGTGCCGCAGCCCGTCCCGCCCGTCGTGGGCATGATGGACCTGGTAGCCGCTCTCGCGCAGCCCTTTGACGAGGAACTCCGCAGCCTCGGCGTCGTCTTCGATGAGCAGGATGTGCACGGACGGGAAGATTGGGCCCGCCTCGAACATCGCGCAAGAGGGACCTGCAGACTAGCTGTTGCCGCGCTCGGCGTTCTGCAGCCGGCCGATGAGGTTGCGCAGGAATACCCGGTTGAAACGCAGCTGGCAGGAGGCCGACACCTGCTCCAGCAGCGTCGAGCTGACCTTCAGCACCGTCACGGGGCTGGTAGCGCGGATGGTCGCAGTGCGCTTCGCCCCGGGCACATAGCTCGCCTCGCCAAAGCAGTCGCCGGTCTCCAGCCCGCCTATGGGCTGGCCATGGCGCTCGACCGCGCAACCGCCGGTGACGAGGATGTAAAAGCGATCGTCCATCTCGCCTTCCTTGACGATTTCCTCACCCTCTATGTAGTCCCCCCAGCT
>CAZLYG010000265.1:0-7358 GCA_964563075.1 uncultured Steroidobacteraceae bacterium
GGCTTTACCGCATGGGTGATGTTCGGCCCGTTGGCGCCGTTCATCTCGAAGCAGATCGAGCTGTCGCCGACGCAGGCGGGATTCCTCGTGGCGGTGCCGGTACTCGCCGCCTCGATCGTGCGTGTGACGTTCGGCAACCTCTTCCAGTGCGTCAGTGGCCGCGAGCTGGCGCTGCTGGGCATCAGCCTTTCAGCCATTCCGGCCGTGGTGCTGCTGTTGCCGGTAACCCCCGGTTACACCCTGTTGCTCGTGCTGGGAGTGTTCCTGGGCGTCGGTGGAGCGAGCTTTGCGATCGCCCTGCCGATGGCCGGCAGCAGCTATCCACCTCGCGTCCAGGGGCTGGTTCTCGGTCTGGCCGCGGCCGGCAATATCGGCGCGGTGTTGGACGGCTTTCTGTTTCCTGGACTGGCGGCGCGCTACGGGTGGCAACATGCCACGCTCGCCGTTCTCCCCCTCCTGGCCATTTCCGCGGTGACGATCCTGCTATGGGCTGAGGATCGCAGCGTGAAGAGCGGGAGCGCCGTGCGCGGGTTTGCCGGCCTTGCTCTGTCGATGACGGGCCTGATCGCGCTGGTTCTGCTCGTGAACGCGGAGTTCTTCGGTCGGGGGAAAACGGGGCAGCTGCTGCTCCCGCTGCTCGGCTCCCTGCTCGCTCTCGCAGTCCTGCCACGCAAGTACCTGGCTGTACTTCGCGAACGGGACACCTGGGTGATGATGCTGGTGTACAGCATCACCTTCGGTGGCTTCGTCGGGATGTCCTCCTATGTCAGCTTGCTGCTCACCACGCAGTATCAGATATCCAAGCTCGACGCGGGCTTCCTGATGGCGTTGCTGTCGCTCACCGGTGCGGTGGTACGGCCGATCGGCGGTCTCATCGCCGATCGTGTGTCGGGTGTGCGTGTGCTGTTCGCGCTGCTGGTGACCATCTCGGCCTGCAATTTCCTTTTTGCCGCGCTCATGCCCCCGCTCGCCGCTGGAGTGTGTCTGCTGCTGGCGCTGTATCTGTGCTTCGGGCTCGGTAATGGGGCGACCTTCCAGTTGGTGCCGCATCGCTGGAAGGGCAAGACGGGAGTGATGACGGGCATCATTGGGGCGGCCGGAGGTATCGGTGGATTCTATCTGCCAGTGATCATGAGCATGGCCCGGGAAACCACCGGCGGTTATCAGCCGGGGTTTGTCACGTTTGGCGTTATCGCCGCCGTGGCCTTCGTCATCGTGGCCGTGCTGCAACGGCAATGGCTGGCCTGGGCGCTCCCGGGTGGGTCCAAAGTTGACATCGAGCCGGCGACGGCCGTGTTGACGGAGTAGGCCGCTTCGGTGCCGCGGACGGGTGCGGCGGTCGTGGTGCGGGCGCGGCTTGGGACGCGGCCGCCTAGCCGTCACCCAGGTGCACGAGGAGGGGTGCTTCCTCGCCCGGATCGGCCGCGGGCGCGGCCGGCTCGCCGAACCGCAGTTTCTGCGGATATTTCTCCGGGTCGTGGTCGCGCAGGCCGACGATGATCTGCGCGTGATAGGCCAGCGCCTGGTCGACATCCCGGTCGCCTTTCACGATGTCGTTGGCAATGTTCAGCGTGATCAGGTTCTGCTGCTCACTATCACAGTGCGCCGAGAGCTCGCCGCGTGTGCGATCGACGACCAGGCTGCCGTTGTACTTCAACAGATCGGCGACCTTTTCCAGCGGCACGCGGTAGTCGACCGTCTGCTCGAGTACGTCCTCGTGGGTTTTGGGAAATTTGTGCGGCGTCCCCTCCTTGAAGAGGACCGTGCGCTTCCAGGGTCCGTTCTGGTACCAGGCGATTCGGCGCGGCGTGGCTTCGTTCGGCTCGCCGTAATTCCTGATCAGCTCGACGGCAAGCGCGATGGTCTTGGGGGGCCAGCCCTCGAGGTTCTTCTGCGCCCATTCTTCCGCCGACTTCGAGCTCACCGTAGCGTGTGCCATGACCTTCGTCCTCTTGCGATCCCGCGCGCCGCTAGGGTAACTCTCTGCGGCGGGCGCCGGGTCCGCACTGCGAACGAGCACTGAGTTTGTTCGAGCGTGGAGCGCAGCCTCTGCAGGCAGCTCTGGCCGGGTGTGTTGCGTTGTGCCGACCGCCCTCGAAGCAGGCGGGTTAGCCCGCCGCAGCGCGCGTTTTGCTCGGTTCGCCGCGGTAGCTGTCGTCGCAGATGAGCACCAGGTCGCGCCCCTGATTCTTGGCTTTGTACAGTGCGGAGTCGCCGCGTGCGATGATGTCGTCGAGTGACTTGACACCTTCCTCCACGCTGGCGAGCCCGGCGCTGAGGCTCACACGGATGCCGATGCCCGAAGCGGGAAGCCGGATGCCCTGCGCGAGCGTCCGCAGCCGCTCCAGGCTCGCGAGCGCCAGCTCCAGCGGGGTCTCAGGCATCACCAGCAGGAACTCCTCCCCACCCCAACGGCCGAAGATGTCGCTTGTCCGCAGCGCATCGCGGCCGGCGCGCGCGAACTCCTTGAGTACGTAGTCGCCGGTTGCGTGTCCGCAGCGGTCGTTGATCGTCTTGAAGTGATCCAGATCGATGACGGCGACGGTGAGCGGCCGTCGATTCTCGAGCGCCTGCCTGAGGGCTGCCGTCGCGAGCTCAGCAGTGCGCCGCCTGTTGGGTAGCCCCGTAAGGCTGTCCTGGCTTGCCAGCCACAGGAGCTCGCGACGATGGCGCAGGTTGGCCAGCAGAATGTAGGTGAGCAGGGCGATGACCAGCACGCCTGCCGCAACGGCCCCGGCAGTCCAGCGCAACTGCTCCTTCTGGCGATTCGAACGTTCCTGTGCCAGCGCCAGCTCGCGCTGCAGCACCGCGTTGCGATCTATCTCGCGATCCGTCTCGAATCGTGCTCGCAAGGCGGCTGCCTGGCGCGTGCGCTCAGCGTCGTTCACCGCTACATAGCGCCGCACATATTCATCCAGATCGGAGTACGCCTCGCGGAAGTTGTGCAGGGCTGCATTCGTGCGTGCGCGCAGCTGATAGATCGGCGGCAAGCTGCGTGGCGGCACATCCGCGCCACTCTTGTCGAGCACCTCGTTCAGAGTCGAAAGCGCCCGGACCGCGTGACCTTCCTCCAGATTGATGTGTGCCAGCAGGGTCTGCGCATCCTTCACGACATCCGTCGAGCGGTTGGCGGTGAACACACTCAGGGCGTTTGTGCAATTCTGGCGCGCCATGGCGAGCTGTTTGAGCTCGATCTGCGCTTCGCACATGCGCAGGTCGGCGAACGCGATTCCCTGCTCGTCCGCCAGCGACACGCTGATCCTGCGTGCCTGCGTAAACTGCTCGATTGCCGCCGGGTAGTCACTCATTGCGCTGAGGATGATGCCGCGCCGGAATCTCGCAACGGACAGGCTCAGGGACTCGGCGTGCGAGGTGGTCCAGTCGATGACCTCCTGATTGAGGGCGAGCGCCTGGGGATAGTCCCCCACGGCGCGCATGACGGGTGACAGGGCATGTGCCGCCAGGACCCGTTGCCGCGCCATCGGGGGCGTCATGCTGGCGCGGTAGGCTTGGGTCAACGTGGCTGTGGCGAGATCCGGGCGATCCTGCCGGTACTGCAGTCGTCCCAGGGTGATCAGCAGACAAGTGTCGGCAAGCGATCCGGTCGTCTGGGCTGCGCGCGCGGTCTTTATGAGATGCACGGCATCGGCTATGCCGGCCTCGTCATAGACGTTCTCGGCGTAGGCGGATAACAAGTCGAGGTGAACCGGATCGTGCACGTCCTGCGCGAGCTCGAGCCCTTTGGAGGCAGCGCTGCGGGCCGCGCCGTCCAGTTCCAACAGGCTGTAGCCCTGAGCTGCCACCGCATAGAGAGCGGCAAGGGGCGCTGCTGCGTGCGACTTTGCTGAGCGTTGCAGCGATTCGATCGCGTTCTGCGCTTGCTTGATGATCGCAGCCGGGTCGCGCGTGAGCTGATCCTGAAGCTGCCGCGCGACGGGATCGGGAGTGGTCAGGCAGGGAATGGCCTCCGCCCGGACGCTCAGGCAAGAGGCCAGCAGCACTGCCCACCACAGCGCGCGGTGCAGGATTCCTGAATGGTGGGAACGCGGGGGAGGGCTCATGAGTGCGGCGAAGGTACGAACTTCCGCTGTCGCGAGCGATACCGAGGGTCACGGTTTTCACCCCCGGACCCGCCGCGGCCATCACAAGATCCGCAGTCGCCCGTAAACTGTGTTCCCGCACCCGTTGTAGCCCGCAGCTGCCATGCGACAAAAGGTGGCGCAACGGGCCGCTGTTGTCGCAGCGCTCCGGGGTGCGCGCGTCACGCCGGTGCCGAACCACGTCCTTCTGGGGCAGCCGGGCGGCGTGTCGCGCTGCCGCCGAGCGTTGTCCCTCGGCGCCGCTGGGGGCGCGCCACGCCAGCGCGGAGCGATCTGGCAGGGCGCGCTATGCCGCCGCGGGGCGATCTGGCAGGCGCTATGCCGCCGCGGAATGTCCTTCGGCGGGCAGCTCCCGCAGGATTTTCTGCACCGTTCGCGCTAATTCCAGGCGCAGCCTGGGCGCAAGGACCGCCAGGGCCGCGCCGTATTCCGCCGATCGGGCTTTGCGCACGCGTTCCAACAGCGCTCGGGCCTTGGCGG
Source organism: uncultured Steroidobacteraceae bacterium (assembly GCA_964563075.1). GTDB lineage: Bacteria > Pseudomonadota > Gammaproteobacteria > Steroidobacterales > Steroidobacteraceae > 13-2-20CM-66-19. The sequence goes on from CAZLYG010000265.1 coordinate 4,581, forward strand.
TCGGACTGATGCGTTTCTTGCGCCGGTCCTGGGCCATCTCGGTCCGAGTCACCAGGTCGAGCTCGAACAGCCGGTCGACCATTTGACTCATTGCCGGAAGAGAGATGTGCAGCTGGGCGGCCAGCTCGGAGGAGGTGCTCTGGCCGCTCTGCTGCAAGCGTCGCAGCAGCAGCACCTGCTGCAGAGTCACCGAGGCCTCATCCAGCACTGCCAGCGTCTTGCCTTGTCCGTGCGATACCCGGTTCACCAGCTCCTGCAACAGGCCGCCCAGCTCCTCGTGTGAGAGCTCCGCTTCGGCGCTCACTCAGATGCTCTTCCATGCCAGCTTCGCCGAGTCCGGCGGGCGCAGCGGAATCGGCTTGGAAAAGCCCATGCATTCCAGCTCCAGGTGATTGCCGAACGGATCATTGAAGTACAGCGAAGCCTGTCCCGGTGGCCCGAGCTGCAATGGCCCTTCGGTGGGGATACCCTGCGACAGTAGCCGGGCGTGCCACTTCAGCAGGTCACGTGGCGGCACTTCGAAAGCATAGTGAGGATGTCCTGCGCTGGGCGGAGGTTGGCCGGTGTGCTGGAGAAACAGATCCACGCGAGTCCGGCCTCCGAGGCAGACGGAGATGTGATGCGAGCCCTCGCCGCCGTTGGCCGCCGGCGGACGCCCGAACCGCTTGAACGTCTCATCGTCGACGCGCATCACAAATGCGGCGCCGAGCACGCCGCAGTAGAACTGGCGTGCCACCTCGAGGTCGTGGACCGGAATCGTGATGTGATCCAGGCCACCCAGCCGCGGCCGGCCCAGACCCGCGAGCCAGCGCTGTACGCGGATCGCCAGGAAGTGAGCCTTGAACGCCCAGGCAATCAGCCGATTGCGCAACCATACGCCCATGTCGCACCTGTACTGTGACTCCATTAATGGTTAACTGATATTAACTAATAAGGCGAATTTGTCAATCCTCCGTGCGCGGCATTGACCGGCGGGTGGCGGCATTCCATCCTCGGCCTTTGTTCTCACTACAGGCCTCATTGCTTTGCCGCCCGCGCCCAAGCCAACCCCGACGGCCTCCAGCAAACGCGTGCTGCCATGGCTGATCGCCGTGGCTTTCTTCATGGAGTCGCTCGACACCACGATCCTCAATACGGCGGTGCCGACTATCGCAAAAGCGCTCGGAGTGGCCCCGCTGAGCATGAAAGCCGTACTGGCCAGCTACACGCTGAGCCTCGCCGTGTTCATCCCGCTCAGCGGCTGGGTCGCCAACCGTTTCGGCACGCGCCGGGTGTTTGCGTCTGCGATTGGGCTGTTCACGATAGGCTCGCTGCTGTGCGGACTGTCCACCGGCATTCACATGCTGGTGGCGTTCCGCATCCTGCAGGGCTTGGGCGGCGCCATGATGGTGCCGGTCGGACGCCTCACGCTGGTGCGCACGTTCGCCAAGTCCGAGTTGATTCGCGCCATGAGCTTCGTCGCCGTCCCGGCTTTGATCGGGCCGATGCTCGGACCCCTCGCTGGCGGGATCATCACGGGGTACTTCCACTGGAGCGTGGTGTTCTTCGTCAACATACCGATCGGCCTGATCGGGTTATACCTGGTGCGGCGGCACCTGCCGGATTATCGCGAGACGCGCAGGGCACCTCTGGATATCGTCGGGTTGCTGCTGTTCAGCTCCGGCATCGCACTGCTCTCCTACGTGCTCGAGGTGTTCGGCGAGCATGGCTTGAGCGGCGCGGCGATCCGTACGTTGCTGGCGCTCTCTGCGCTGCTGCTTGCCGGCTACGGTCTGCATTCCGCGCACACGCGACATCCGCTGCTGCGGCTGACGCTGTTCAAGGTCCGCACGTTCCGCACGGCTGTCAGCGGGAACTTCTTTACACGGATCAGTGTAGGCGGCATTCCGTTCCTGTTGCCGCTGCTCTACCAGGTCGGCCTCGGGTACTCGTCGATCCAGTCCGGCCTTCTGATGATGCCCCAGGCCTTTGCCGCCATGAGCCTCAAGGTGACGATGCCCGCGATCCTCGCTCGGTTCGGGCACCGTGCGGTGTTGGTTGCAAACACCGTGATACTGGGCGTTCTCATCCTGCTGTTTGCCACGATCGGCGTGGGCACGCCCGTGTGGCTCATCCTGGCCCAGGCGTTCAGTTACGGGTTCGTCCAGTCACTGCAGTTCACGAGCATGAACACGCTCGTCTACGCAGATGTCGCTGACAGCCAGGCCAGCAGCGCCAGCACGATTGCGAGCACGGTGCAGCAGATGTCGATCAGCTTCGGTGTCGCGACTGCTTCGCTGGTGGCTGCTGTGTTCCTCCCTGAGCGTTCCACGGGTGCGGCGCCCGGGATGATTCAGGGGGTGCACCATGCATTCCTCGTTCTTGGGGGTGGAACCATTCTATCCACCGTGGTGTTTCACGGGCTGCGGAGAGATGACGGCAATGCGGTCAGTCGCCACAGGGCGGTGATGCCGCCGGCGTGACTACTGGCGGCCCGCTCGTCTACTTCGACGCGAAGATCAGATATGCGGTGGTGCCGCTATCCACGATCGACACCAGCGCGTCGGTCGCGAAATTGCTGACCCCGGTGCTCACTCCCTGATTGACGCCGTTCAAGCCGCTGTTGAGCGCGGTACCGGCGGATGAGTTCGCCGGAAAGAAAGCGCCGAGACCCGTGTACGTCTGCACTTGCTGCGAAGGACACGTGGACGCCAGGGTAACGTTGTATGCGTTGTGGTTGGCATCCGGCACCGTGTACGTGCTCGTATAGGTGCAACCGGCAGTGTCGTTGCCCGTTCC
>CAZLYG010000266.1:0-7351 GCA_964563075.1 uncultured Steroidobacteraceae bacterium
CTGCGCGGCACCAGTGTCACGAGGCGACCTTGTCGGGGATGAACATGTAGCCGAGACCGCGGATCGTCTGGAGATACCTCGGCTGGCTCGGGTTGGGCTCAATGATCCGGCGAAGCCGGACGACCTGTACGTCCACGCTTCGATCCGTGACCGCTGCTTCCCGGCCGCGGGCCAATTCCACCAGTCGTTCGCGAGACAGCGGACGTCCGGCATGCAACGTCAATGCACTGAGCAGACTGATTTCACCCGAGGTCAGCAGGACAACCTCTCCATCCCGGGTCAACCTTCGCGTCGCGGGCTCGAAAACGAACGGACCGAAGTGAACCTGCGACATTCCGCCCGTGTGTTGATACTGCCCCAGCAGGCGCTGACGCCGCAGGATCGAGTGAATACATGCGAGCAGCTCGCGGGGATCGAAGGGCTTCGGAAGATAGTCGTCTGCCCCGGATTCACGGCCGAGGATCCGATCGATAGGGTCGCCGCGCGCCGTGAGCATGATGATAGGAATGGCTTCCTTTTGCGCGCGCAGCCGCTGACAGACAGACAGACCGTCCTCACCACGCATCATGATGTCGAGGATCAGTACGTCGAACGACTCCCGCTGCAGCAGACGATCGAGCTGCGACGCATCAGGCAGAGTGCGTACCTCGAAGCCATGCTGGGCGAGGTAACGCTGCAGCAGCGCCCGCAGGTCGGGCTCGTCGTCCACCACGAGAATCTTCGTGCCCACGGTGTGAATTCTAGCCTCTGGCGGGCACAACTCCCAAGCAAGCCGCAGCGACTTCGTCCGCGGATTGTTACGGCGCGTTACAGCCTCCGCGACGTGACAATGAGAGTAACAAACGGACGTCGAGGCGCAATCGCGACGATCTGCTCACCGGCTACTCTGCCGGTGCGTCGTCCGGTTCGCCCGTCTCTTCACGATTTTCGGTCCCCTGCCCGAAGAGGCTCCCATGCGCTTCGTACTCGTTGCCGGCTTGCTCTCGCTGGCCATAGCCGCTCCCGCGCTTGCTCAGCTCCCAACCCTGCAGCGCTCGGGCCAATCGATTGGTTTCTCCTACTACACGCCGACACAGGCGGCTCGCGACATCGACGCGAGCTCCGTTGACTTCTCGAGCGGTTGGAGAATATGGAGCGCGTTTGAGCTCCAGAGACGAATCAGCATCTTCCATGGCCAGGGGACGCGAACCGATGCACCCTATGGCGTCGATCCCGACAGCACCGCAACCGGCTTCGCCCTCGGAGGTGCCGCCCGGTTCTATCCACTGGATCTCTTGGGGCACAGTCGTGTGCGCCCGTTCATCGAAGGATCGGCGCAGTTTCTTTTCACGCCGGGTACCCGGGATGGCTTTCCCTCCGGGGGTTCCGGTGTCAACGGTTTTCTGCGCGCGGGTGCTGGAGCTCTGGTGCAGCTGCGGCCGCGACTGGCGCTGGAAGTCAGCTACCAGTGGTATTCGCACGTGTCAGACGGCACCAGTCTCAGTGAACAGAATCCGATGTGGAACGGCCGCGGTGGCACCGTGGCGCTGCGTCGTACCTTCTAGGCCACTCGTACCGCCGCGGCCGTTCGGCTGGCGCTCGCGGCTGGAGGCTGGCGGCCGCGACTCGACTACGGCAGCGGGCCCGTTGTCTGGAGATTCAGCTGCACCACGCGAGTCACGCTCCCATTCGCCAGGTTGTTGGTGTAAGTGACGTAAATGGTCTGCCCCCCATTCGCATCGAATTCCGCGTGTGCCTGCGCGTCGTAGGCCGTGCTGCCGCTGCCGTCGCTGTTCAACAGCGATTTGAATACCACGAGCTCACCAGACCAGGGTCCCTCCGGCGCCACCGCGGTCCGAAGCACCACGTTTTGAGTGCCCAGCGCGTCGTAGCAGGCAATGTAGCGCTGCAAATAGGCGTTCCACGCCACGCTCATGATGTCCAGCCCGGTGAATACGGTGACTGCTGCACTCTCATTGGAGGACCAGGTTCCGTTGCCGGCATAGTAGGTCCACGTCTTCTTGTCTTGAACCGTAGAGGGACTGACCTTCGTGACCTGGCAGCTCTTGTCCAACCCGTCGTTATGGTGGCAACCGTATACGTACAGCATGCCGTTGCTGATCACTGCCGCGGAGCCAAAGCCCGTCTCGGTGGAGCCGAACATCAGGTCGGGGTGGCCCGCGACGAGGGCCGGATTGAAGCTCGGCCGCTGCGGTAACTGATCGAAGCTCTGCCAGAGGGCAACCGAGGTGCCCTGTTCCGTGAAGCCGCCGTAGGGATCGAGCCACTCCAGCATATAGAACACCAGTCCGTAGCCGGTCGCGGGATCGGTGACCATGGCCGAAGGCCAGATGCCCCAGCGCGCACCGCAGTTGGGGTCGGTCGCTGCCGAGCAGTTGCTCCAGTAGTGCTCGATGTTATAGGAATACTCGTCGGGCGTTTCCTGCAGCACCATCGTGGGTGAGCCGGTACTGTCGAGCCGCTCCTGGAACTGCGCGGCGGTCGGCGGACCCTGGGTCATGCTCGTGTACGACCAGCTGTTGCTGATGAAATTTCGCCCGCTGGCATCATTGCTCTGCAACCCGGTGTCCCCGTAGAGCCAGACGGAATACCCCTGGAAGGAGGCACTGTAAGCCTCATCCCGGCCGGTGATGTCAGGGTTCCTGGGGAGTGTGCCAAGATCGGTGGCCTGTACGCTCAGTGCGCTCGCGAGGGACGGTCCGGAAGGCGGTGGAGAGGCTCCCGACGGCGATGCTTGATCCGAGGGGGAATCCGTACCGCAGCCTGCCATGAGCGCTCCGGCGAACACGCTGACGACAATCGGGGGCAGACGGCGATTCATGGTGATGACTCCTGGTGTTGGTTGAGAGGGTGGCGCCACCCGGGGTGGCCGAATGAATAGCGCAGCCGCTCGCGCCAGCTCCCGGCTGAAGCGATATCGAGGACCATCGCGACCCACTCGTGAAAGGCGATGTAGATCGGGTTGTAGGATCTGAGTGGCTTGACCAGACCGTACGAGCAGGGGAGATCGTCGCGCTCCGGAACGAAGGTGCCAAAGAGCCGGTCGAACACGATCAGCACCCCTCCATAGTTCGCACCGAGACGCGCCGGCCCCAGATATTCGGGATTGCAGGCGTGGTGAACGCGGTGATGCGAGGGCGTGTTGAGCAGCCACTCGAGGGGCCCGAGCTTCGGAATCCAATCGGCGTGCAGCCAGAACTGGTAGAGGAGGTTGAGAGCGAGCACTCCCAACACCGCCTGGGGTCGAAAGCCGAGCCACACGAGGGGTGCGAAGAACAGCAAGCTGCCGCTCACTTCGGCGGTCCAGCCCAGCTGGTAGGCCACTGCCAGACTGAGCTGGTTCGGTGAGTGATGCACGGCGTGCGTCGCCCAGAACCAGCGGATGTGGTGGCTCGCCCGGTGCAACCAGTAGTAGCAGAGCTCCTCGCCCAGCACGAGGCCCCACAGCGGCCATATTCGGTGTGTCGGCAGGTCAATCAACCGGTAACGCCAAATGAACCCGAGGAGGGAGGCGCCCGCGCCGATGGGCAGGGCCTGGACAAGCGTCTGCGTTGCATGGCGACCGACCACGCTGCCGAGCGAGGTGAGATACGCGCGCCAGTCGTAGCGCCGGCCGCGGAGTGTCATGATTACGCCCTCACCCGTCGCAACAGCGAGCGTGAGGGTCGCGATAAGCTGCGGAAAGGCAATGATTGATCGCACGACTGCTCATCCAGGTTCGAAGAGCAGCGTAGCGTTGGAAGGTCAGCCTGAGGGTGACGCTCCGGTGGCGGTCCGTTACGCCTTCTTTCGTGGACGAGGCTCGTGTAACGAGCCGTAACACTTGCGCTCACGACGCCATCGGCGTCCGGATATTTATCTAGCCGTTCCCATACGGAGCATAGGCGGCCGTTAGCGTGATTTCTCGAGCGACCGCGCGTTTCCGGAACGCTTCCGTGAGCTGACCCACCTTGTGTTACGGCAGGCCGCCGCCATGACTACGGGCATGTACGTCCGCACAAATCATTCACGAAGCCGAAATTCGATGCGTACCTCCCCCATACCTCCGCCACTGTGGATGTCGATCGTCGGTGCCGCCATGTGGGCATTGAATTGCAGGATTTCCCCGGTTGAGGACCAGGCGATTTCCTCGGTTGGGGACCACTCGATTTCCTGAGTTCAGGACCACCTGATTTCCTCAGTTGGGGACCACCCCGGCGGGGCGCTTTGCACGCCCGACGCTGGGCGCAGAGTGGTCCTGCGATGGCAAAACCTGTGGAAAATCAGCCTGTAGAGCCTATCTACGGCACCCCGTTGAGCCCGACCGCTACCGTTGCCCCCAGTCACGAGGTGGGGGAAGACGGCATGGGTGCACGCAGCATGACGGTGGGTCGGTACGAGGAGATCCGCAGACGGCTGGCCGAAGGCCGCGGTGTGCGCGAGATCGCCCGCGCGTTCTGTAGCATCTGAACATCGCGGCTACAGCGCGAGTGCGAGCCGCAATCCGGGGCGCTTCCAATCGAACGGCGCCGAGGCGACGGGGATAGGAGGAACCGCCTCAAACGCCGCTGCCTGTTCGGACATCAACCCTACCTCACGCGGCTCGCGGCCTCACGTGCACCCCCGCCAGGGTTACTCCCGGCGAGACCGACACGGCGCGCAGTTCGGGCGGCGGCACCGTGTCGCGGGTCTCGGCCGGCTGACGTCCGGCCTTGCGGTCCTGCTCGGTCCAGAAGTCCCGGTGCAGCGCGCGAAGATCGTTCCCGCCAATCGCGCCGGCGCGACCGCCAAAGGTCAGGTTTCGATGTGAGCCGACCACCGGGTGTCGGCCGTCGTGCGTCGCGCCGGCGAACCGAGCCGCCTTGTCCACGGATGCCGCGAGGTACCTGAGTTTGGCCAGGGAATCGCGCCCTACAACTCCAACGTTCTGGAGTTGGTGCAGCGAATAACGAGCAGCGTCTCCGCCGAAGTCCATGGGGCGCACCCCCATCGTCGTACGTAGGCTCTTGAGCTCCAGCAGCTCTACACCGAACGCCTACGCGAGCAGCAGACCAAGATCGAGGAGATCCGAAGGAGGTTCGGGAGCTGGAAGCCCGCATCGAACGCCTGCGCGAGCGCCAGCGCCGCGGCGATGCGGACATGACCTGTGCGGAGCTGCAATTGGTGATCGACCGGGTCGAAGCCGAGCGCCAGCAGCTGCTGGAGCGGCAACCGGCGGCGAAGGAGACGGCGCGGCTGTTTTCCCTCCTGCCGCGGGCGGCGGCGGAGTACCGCAAGCAGATCGAGCTGGGGCTGGATGGGCACGCGCGCTCGATCGTGCGGGCCCGGCATATCCTGCGTCAGCTGCTCGGGGATATCCGACTGATTCCGGAGGGAAACAGCGAGTTGTGGGCGGAGTAACCGCTGGAGCCGGGCAACTTCATCAAGGTTGCCGGAACGTGGTATCGGGGCAGAGGGATTTGAACCCCCGACCCTCTGCTCCCAAAGCTCATGGTAAGAGCTGAACGCTTCCTCTGATTTCCGCGTCCTTCATTTGACAGAACGCCATTCTGCCGCCGCGAAATGCCTGTTTTCATGCTACCAGCATAGCATTGAGCGGAAGGTTGAGGAAAGAGTAAGAAGCCCCTAGAGTGTACCCCCAGGTGTACCCCAGCAAACCGTGACCTGCTTCCGGGGTACACCCGGAGGGTTTGTGCGGATCACCGATACGTGGCTGCGCACCGTAAAGCCACCCAAGAAGCGCTACGACGTGACAACGGAGCTTCGGGGCCTCATGGTCCGGGTCCACCCGACGGGCGTTCTGAGCTTCCGGTATCGCTATAAGCGGGGTAAGGACAAGGAAGGTCGCCCCATCCAGTACATCATCGTGCTCGGGGAGTACGGCAAGAAGGGGGCCGGCCTCACCCTCGAGGATGCCCACGAGTTCCAGCGCAAGGCGAAGCGCTGGCTATCTCTCGGACTCGATCCGATCGAGGAGAAGGACAAGGAGGATGCGGCTCGCGAGAAGGCCCGCCAGGAGCGCGCGGAAGCTGGCACCGTGGCCGATCTAGTAGACGAGTTCGTCCACCGCAAGCTGCGGGGCGAACGGTGGGACGCCGAAGCCGGCCAGTGGGTCCGCGACTCAAAGGCCAGCACCCGACCTAGGAAGCGCCCGGAGGCCGCGGAATGGCTCCTCAAGGCGAACCTGGTCGATGCCAAGCTCGACGATCAGAACGTCGGGGAGATGAAGGCCAATACGCTCACCCGCCGGCACATGGTGCGTCTGCTCGATGAGATCGTGGACCGCGACGCGCGGGTGCTGGCAAACCGTACCCACGCGATCGCCAAGATGCTCTTTGACTGGGCCGCCGCGAAGGAGCTCATCCCGGCATCGCCAATGGCAGGTATCGAGCGACCCGGCGGCAAGGAAGTCCCTCGCGACCGCGTGCTCACGGCCGAGGAGATCCGCACCTTCTGGACGAAACTCACCGATGCGGACATGGTCGAGCCGACGCGCCTGGCGCTCAAACTTCTCTTGGTGACGGGCCAGCGGCGCGGGGAACTTACGTTTGCTCGCTGGTCACACTTTGACCTGGAGCGAACGCGCTGGGACCCGGACAAAAAGGCATCCGTACCTGCCCCCCTGTGGACCATCCCCGTCGAACTACTCAAGACGAGTCACGCCAAACGAAAGAAGCCCGACCCGCACGCGGTGCCGCTTTCCCCGCTCGCCGTCGCGTTGCTCGAGCGGCTCAGGGCGTTGACCGGAGCCGGAACCTACCTGCTGCCCGCTCGGGCCGTGGTGAAGAGCGAAGCGCCCTACTCCGAGGCCGTCTTGTCACGCGCGGTCCGAGGGAACAAGGACCACTTCGGCATTGAGCGCTTCACGCCGCATGACCTGCGCCGAACAGCGGCCAGCCACATGACCAAGCTCGGCGTCCCACGGCTACATGTTGAGAAAGTGCTCAATCACAGCACGGGCGACGTTGCCGAGATCTATGACCGGCATGACTATCTCCCCGAAAAGGGCGCTGCACTTGAGAAATGGAGCAAGCGCCTGACTGAGATCATCGAAGGCCGGGAACGGGAGGAACAATCACGCAAGGTCGTTCCGATGGTGCGACGTGGGTGACACCAAGGCCGCGCGGGGACGCACAATCGCCTCGGCATTCGAGAACTTCGCAACAGCCGAGCAAAAGTACGACAAGGAGGCTGTGATCAAGCTGTTTGGGAAGCTGCCTCCATATTTCCCTGAGCCAAAGTATCTCCAAATGACTCAGGCGCTGGCTATCCTGCGAGGCGCCAGGCAATCGATCGAGCGGATCGTGAAGCTCGTTGCAACGCACCGCGCGGGCCGCAGTCTGACTATTCCTGGAAGCGCCGAAGAGGTCGG
>CAZLYG010000267.1:0-7346 GCA_964563075.1 uncultured Steroidobacteraceae bacterium
AACGCAATCAACTTCCCGGCGGCGATCCTGCAACCCCCGTTCTTCGATCCGAACCGGCCGATGGTGATGGACTACGGCGCCATCGGGGCGACGATCGGTCACGAGATCAGCCACAGCTTCGATGACCAGGGCGCTCAGTTCGACGCCAGCGGCAAGCTGCAGAACTGGTGGACGCCGGCCGATCTCGCGCACTTCGAAGCGTCCGCGGCACAGCTGGTTGCGCAGTTCGATGCCTACCGGCCGTTTCCCGATGTGCACGTCAATGGCAAGCAGACGCTCAGTGAGAATGTCGCGGACGTCGCCGGGCTCGCCGTGGCATACGACGCCTATCATCGCGCTGCGCCCGCGCCCGCGGCGACGAGGTCGGAGGGATTCTCGGACGATCAGCTGTTCTTTTTGAGTTTCGGCCAGAGCTGGCGGCAGAAGATCCGCGAGGCATCTCTCAGGCAGCGCCTGGTGACCGATAGCCACGCGCCGGCGGAATACCGTGCCGACACCGTCAGAAATCTCGATTCCTGGTATGCCGCTTTCGACGTCAAGCCTGGACAGAAGTTGTATCTTTCTCCGGCGGATCGTGTCCGGATGTGGTGACCTCAAGGACAAACCCATGACGCAATCGCAAAAACTCTCCAGATCGTTGCACCTCGCCGCGAGCGTGCTGGCCGCGACGGCCATGCTGGCTGTTGCGGCGCTGGGCGGCGCCAGTGTCGCAAACGGCGCCGAACCTACGCGCATCGGTATCATCGGCGCGGGTAAGATCGGCGGCACGCTCGCAGAGCTGTGGTCTCGCGCCGGGCACGAGGTGATGATCTCCTCGCGTCACCCGGATGAGCTGAAATCGCTGGCCGCCAAGCTCGGGCCCAAAGTCCACGTGGGCACGCCAGCCGAAGCCGCCGCATTCGGCCCGGTCGCGGTGGTGTCCGTCCCCTACGCGGCGACGCCTCAGGTCGGCCGCGACTACGCCAGCGAGTTGAAGGGGAAGGTCGTGCTGGATACGGGCAATCCTTACCCCAATCGCGACGGACCGATGGCCGATGCGGCGCGCGCCAAGGGTGCAGGCCCCTCATCCCAGGAGTTCCTGCCCGGCACCCGGCTGGTGCGCGCGTTCAACGCGATCAGCTATGTTGCCCTCCATGATGAATCCAATCGCAAGGGTGAGAAAATCGGCATTCCCATCGCCGGGAATGATCCCGCCGCCTTGAAGGTGGCCGCGGGTCTGGTACGCGATGCCGGGTTCGACCCGGTCATCGTCGGGGACCTTTCGCAGGCGAAGCTGTTCGATGTCGGCACGAATGTGTACGTGAAGCTGCTGACTGCAAATCAGCTGAAGTCGGCGCTCAACCTGCACTGACGCTGAGTGCCGGCGATCGGGGGGCACTGGCGCGGGTCGTCACCGCGTGTGAAAGCACCGCCACTGGCGCGGGTGACCGCGTGTGAAAGCCCCGCGCGGTGGTCGCGCTGCGGTCGCGCGGTGGTAGGCCCTAGGCGCGCCCTCGCGCGTTGGCAGCCACGCGGTCGACCTCGACAATCGCGAGCGCGGCTCTCAACACGCGCGCGCTGACTTCTGGCCGTTGACCAGTCCGCTGTTTGTGACGCAAATATCTGCAAATGCACCATTGCGGGAGGATGTCCCGTGTCCGAAGCTGATGCAGCGAGCCTGTATCACAATCTTGTGGCAACCAATCCGAAGCGGGGAGAGTTGCGCGCGGGCCCGCGCGTGTGCGGGCACGCGGACGACCATGGAACGAAATTGCCATGGAACGAAATGGAAATAGAGGTTGGATATCTACGGGCGGCAGTGGTGTAACCATAGTTACCCACGATCGAGAGGTTCATATGTATCGAATCACGGGCGAAGAATTGGATCAGCTCTGCGAGAACGGCAACCTCAGGGCTCTGGATGTCGCCTTCTTTACGTTATGCGTTGGAATAATGGCCAGCCTGCTGATCACGCTGAAGACGGTAACTATCGCGGACCCATCCACTCATGCATCATTCGTGGGCTGTGCTCTCGTGTCGGGCCTCGGCGCGGTCGTGTTTGGAATACGAGTGGTCCTTGCGTGGCGGCATGCGAAGCAAGCTTTGGAGAAGCTGAAGAATATCGGCTAGTGGCCCTACGCGCGCCGTCTGTGTCGCGCAGGCGCGCGCTTGGGAGCACGGCGAGCGGCGCCTGTCCGGGGCTTGCCATGTTCGCCACCGTGCGATTCGAGACTCTTCTTCAGGACTGACATCAAATCGATCACCTGCGCGCTCTGCCGCGATTCTCTCGATGCCTTCTCCTTCGGCGTGAGCACATGGGTTTGTTTGTTGTGGATCTTCTCCTGGATGCGCTCCATGAGATCTTCGCGATAGGTGTCGTGATGTTTCTCAGGGTGCCATGGGGCACTCATCTGCTCTACGAGTTTTTCCGCCATTGCCACCTCGCGCGCGGAGATCTTCGCCTGTGTCGCCGAGGGTACGGAGACGTCCTCCAGTGATCTGATCTCATCCGCAAATCGCAGTGTGATCAGCATCAGGACGCGCTCCGCGGCCGTAATCAGGCATAGGTGTTGCCTGCCGCGCATCACAAAGCTGCCGACGCCCACCTTGCCGCTCTTGCGCAAGGTTTCACGCAGTAACGCGTAGACGCGCTCGCCGCCCTTCGCCGGGGAGAGATAGTAGGGCGTGTCGTAGTACTCGGGGGTAATCTGCTCGGCTTCGGTGAAGCTCTCTATGTCGAGCGTCTGCGATGCTTTGACGTTGGCCTGGCGAAAATCCTCGTCCGACAGGGCGACGTACTCGCCCTTCTTGTACTCGTATCCCTTGACGATATCGTTCCACGACACGCTCTGGCCAGTGCGCTTGTTGATTCTTTCATAGCCGACCGGGGCAAAGTCGCGGCTATCCAGCAGATGCAACTCGAGCGTCCCATTGCGTGAGGCGGGATGCAGCTCCACGGGAATGTACACGAGGCCGAAGGAGATCGCCCCTTTCCAGATCGCTCTTGCCATGTCGGCTCCTGTGAACAGTCGGCGCCAACGGCCTCGGGCGGGCGCCTATGGCAGGTCAGCCCGTCAGCTTGCGGATCGCCGCGCGCAGCGAGCGCGCGCCGGCCGCGTAGTCGCCCCAGGCCTTGCTCTTCGCAAGTTGCGCGCCCGCGGTTCGCAGAGTGAATACCTTCGGGTCGAGATTCGCACGCACGCTGCTCCAGTTCAGGGGCATGGAGACGGCAGCGCCCGGGCGGGCGCGCGTCGATAAGGGCGCCACCGCGGTTGCGATCCGATCGTTGCGCAGGTAGTCGAGGAAAATGCGGCCTTTGCGGATGTTCTTTGCCATGTTGATGACATAGAGGCTCGGGCTGTCGTTCGCCATCTGCGTGCAGACCGTTTGCGCGAAGGCCTTACCGATGTCCCAGTCCGCTTCCTTGCCCTTGGCGTCCTTGGACAGTGGGGTCACGACATGCAGGCCCTTGCCACCGGTCGTCTTGCAGAAGGTGACGAGCCCCAACGCCTCGAGCCGATCCTTCAGCTCGCGCGCGGCATTCACGACGGCGCCGAACTCGACTTCCGGACCCGGATCGAGGTCGAACACCAGCCGGCCGGGAACTTCGGGCCTGTCCGGCTGACAGTTCCACGGGTGCAGCTCCAGCGCCGCAATCTGGGCGACCGCGATCAGTCCTTCGACGCGATCGATCTGCAGGTAAGCCTCATGGTCCCCGGAGACACGCACCAGCTCGAGAAACTCGGAGGTGCCCGGCATTGCGTGGCGTTGAAAGAATAGCTGCCCTCCCAATCCATCCGGCGCGCGCACGATGGAGCAGGGCCGGCCCTTGAGGTGCGGCAGCATCCATTCGCCGACCGCCTCGTAGTACTGCGCAAGATCGAGTTTGGTGACGGGCTCGCCATCGCCCGCATCGGGCCACATCGGCTTGTCGGGATGCGAGATCGTGACGCCCATGACTGCGGGCGAGCCTTTGGTGGCGGTGGCAGTGGCGGTTGGAGCCGCACGTGTGCCGGGGGCCGGCGGTGGAGCGGTACGCGCGCTGGAGACTGGCGACGGGGCAGAGCGTGTGTCGTGCGCCCGCTTGGCGCCGGTCAGTGCCGTGGCGGTGCCAGGGCTGCCGCGTTTGCCGCGGGTGAGTGGCGCGCCGCCGGCAGGGCTGCCGCGTTTGCCGCGCGTGCGGCTGCCCTTGCTGCTGCCTTTCGCGCGTGAACGTGTCACTTTCTCCTCCACCTCAGCGACCGGCTCGGGGGCTTCCAATGTGATTTCCTGAGGAGGCTTGTCTTCACGAAGCCCCTTGTACGCCGCCTGGCGCACGTTGCCATCGCCCGTCCAGCCCGCAAACTCGATCTCGGCCACGAGTTTCGGCTTGACCCAATGGATGTCGGGTTCGCTTCGCGGGGCGCCTTCGCCGCCAAACGGGCTGCTCTCACTGTGCAGCGCGGTCAGCTTTGGCAGCAGCGTTTTGACTTTGGCCTGACTGAAGCCGGTTCCCACGCGTCCCACGTACGCGAGGCGGCCGTCCCGATGTACGCCCACGAGCAGCGAGCGAAGCTGGCCTTCGGTTGTCGTCCAACCGCCGATGATCACTTCCTGGCCCGCGCGACACTTGGCCTTCGTCCAATGGTCCGAGCGAGTCGATGTGTAGGTGGAGTCGAGGCGCTTGGAGATGATGCCTTCCAGCCCCATCTCACACGCTGACTTCCAGACTTTCTCGCCTTTGGCTTCGACGTGCGACACGTAGCGGATGCGCTGCTGGCCGTACGCGGAGAGCGAATCGAGCAGATGCATCAACCCCTTCTTGCGCTCCTCGAGTGGCCGCCGCCGCAGGTCCTCGCTCCCTACGAACAGAAGGTCGAAGGCAAACAGAACGAAGGCCTGCGCGTTCTGCTGGGACAAGGCGGCCTGCAGACCGGAGAAGCTCGAGTGCCCCTGCTCATCGAGGACCGCAACCTCGGCGTCGATGAGACAATCCGGCAACTCAGCGGCCGCCTGGGCGATGAGGGAGAATTTCTCCGTCCAATCGAGGCCCTTGCGGGTTTTGAGGGTGGCGACTCCGTCGACGACACGCAGCTGCACGCGGTAGCCGTCGAGCTTCATCTCGTGGCCCCAGCCCGCTCCGGGCGGCGGTCTGTCGACCAGCCGACAGAGCTGTGGCACGACAAAGTCGGGGATCGAGCTCGGTTTTCCCGAGCGCGCGCGTTTTGCAGGCGCCGCGGCTGGAGGCGGCTGCGACAGTCTGGATGATGCGCGCGGTTGCGTGTGTGGCACCGGCTCGCTGCGATTGGAATGCCACACGGCATTCGCCTTTGTCGCGGACTTGCCGCTCAGCATGAAAGGCTTCGGGGCGCGTCCTTTGCCGACCGCAATGTCAGCCATGGCGCGCCCGGAGGCCACCGACCGATCCTCGGCCAGCAGCGCTTCGGCTTCCGCGAGGGGTCGCGCGCTGTCATCCCGATGCTTGATGAGCAACCAGTTGGTGCGCTTGCCACCGAAGCGGTCGCTCTTCATCCGCACCAGCACCCAGCTGCCGTGCAGGCGATCCCCCTCGAGCTGGAATTTCAGCTCGCCGTCTCGTATCTGGTCTGCCGGGGAGTCAGCGCCTTCCGGAATCCAGTAGCCGCGGTCCCACAACTGCACAGTCCCGCCGCCGTATTCACCGTGGGGAATGGTCCCTTCGAAGTCGCCGTAGTCGAGCGGATGGTCCTCGACCTCGACGGCTAGCCGCTTCTGCGCAGGATCGAGCGATGGACCGCGGGTGACCGCCCACGATTTGAACACGCCATCCAGCTCGAGTCGCAGGTCATAGTGCAGCCGCCGAGCCGCGTGCTTCTGAATGACGAAACGCAGCGCTTTCGAGGGTGCCACGCTCTGGCGTCCGCTGGGCTCGGGGGTCTTGGTGAAGTCCCGCTTGGATCGATAGGTCGATAGCTTTCGCGATGGCATATACCTACCCAGCGCAACCGCCGTGCCAAAAGTATGGACGATCGCCTTTTAGATATCCTCCCCAGAGCGACGCTGACGTTTCCGCCGGTTGGGGCATCAGAACCATCATCCGGCGGGCTCTTGCTGAGCCTCGTGCGTGGCCCTCCGGTGCTCCCCCTGCCACAATAAGGCGCATGGAGTCCCGCGCCTGATGCCGCGCCGATCCGCTTCTGGACGGGCGCCGCGCAAATCCCCGAGAAACCGCCGTCGTACCTTGCGATTTTCCAGGTTCTGGCCGAGCGCGCGCCGGCGTCGCCGCTGGATGCGTGCGTTCCGGCGAGCTCCACGGGGGATGCGAATTGCCGTGACCTTGGCCGTTCTGGCCGGTGTGGCGCTCACGATCAACTGGATCTACCAGGTCATCCACAAGCCCACGGAGCTCTTTTTCCCGGTCAGCGGGACGCTCTTCAAGACACCGGCAGAAACTTGGCGCGACTACGGTCCGATCTTCCGCAAGCACGCTACGAGCGTAATGACACCGGAGCTGCTGGCCGCCCTGGCGCAGGTCGAAGGCTCCGGCAACCCCATTGCGCGCACCTACTGGCGCTGGTCCTGGAGCCTGCGGCCGTTCCAGATCTACCGCCCCGCAACCAGTGCGGTGGGCATGTACCAGATCACCGACGGCACGTTCGACGAGGCCAAACATTACTGCGTCCACAATCACGAGGCCGTCGCGGACGGGCCGTGGGACGACTGGCACTCGTGTTGGTTCAACAGCCTGTATTTCCGCGTCATTCCCAGCCACGCGGTCGAGCTCACTTCCGCCTACCTCGATGTGCACGTGCGCGACATACTGACGCGCTACCATATCGGTGCGGCGACGTTGCAGCAGAAGCAGGAATTGGCGGCGCTCATTCATTTGTGCGGAGCGGGCGCGGGAGCCGAGTACGCGCGGCGAGGGCTGCGGCTGAGCGCCGGACAGCGGTGCGGCGATCACGAAGCCCGGACCTATGTTCAGCGTGTCGATGCGATGAAGCACGAGTTCGCCAGGCTGGCCGCCGAGGACGCTGCAGACCGATGATGACCGCCGACCTGAACGATCCGCGCCGCGCTCCCACATCCGCTACCGGCACATCTCACTGCTGACGCACAGGTCGTAGCCGCAGATCGCGCAGTTGCGAGCGGTCTCGCGTCCGCCGCACCCATTTGAGACGGTGCTCACAACCCAGGCGCGCACTGTCAAATCGCCCGTACGGTGTTGCGGGCGCAACGTCCTCCGTTCCCAGGCCTTTGGTAGAACCCTGTGACGCACTTCCGTCCGGCGCCCGAGCGTCTGGTCAAGATCCCGCAAGGCCGGCCGAAACAACGGTAAATCCAGTCATATTCTGTCGTACATGAGCCTAGGCAACTATTTCGACGCGCGCCTGGGGCTCGTCCTGTTG
>CAZLYG010000268.1:0-7308 GCA_964563075.1 uncultured Steroidobacteraceae bacterium
GCAGGTAGTACACCCAGGGTGCCGAGGAAAAGAATCGCAAGAAGTGCACGACCTCCTACTGCATGGGCGGCCCGTTCAAGAAGCGGACGGCGGCCGCGTTCCCGGACAGAGTGGGCGGGGGTTGCTCGTTCCACGGCGGCAACCTGGTCACGGACAAGCCCGACAGCCCGCACCTGCTGGTGCCCAAGATGAACGGCCAGTATCTGTTCGCCATCGCGGCGAACGATGACATGCGCGATCCCAAGGCGAAGGACGTCCTGCGCATGGCTTTCGACGAAGCACACAGCCACGCGAAGGCGGAGATCGAGGTCTACACCGGGACGATGCATGGCTGGTGTCCGACCGATGCGTCGGTCTACAACCACGACATGGCCGAGAAAGCCTGGAGCCGCCAGCTCGTGACGTTCAAGTCCGCGTTGGCCTAGGCGGCCGGTGGCGGCGCCTGTTTCCGGGCGCCGTCATTTTGAGGCGGTCAGCCCGTCGCTACCGGCAGTCGCTGGCGACTCATGCGCGGGTCCATTTCGGTGGCTCGCAGAAAAAACGTGCGCCAGAGATCTGCAGTCCAGGAACTTCGCGCCGGGGCTCCAGGTCGTTCTATTCGACCTGAAGGTCTCAAGGGGAGCTTGCACTGTGGTTGTGCCATTCGCCGCGGATTGCGCCAATGACGTTCGCTCGAGCACGCACATTGCAGCGGCCAGCGCGCGCTGGAGGCCTCGAGCCCCTGGCACAGGCATTGCAACTACGAAGTCCGCGGCAGTGGCCCCCTCCACAGCCGCGTATGCATGGTTCCTCCGGGGTACCAGGCAACGCCGCCGGACGCAGCTCGTGACCCCCTCCCGATGCTGCGTCCGGCGGCGTATCTCGCGTCGGTCCGCAGCGACAGATGCCGATCGACTGCACCGCGCGTACCGTAACGCGTTCACGCAATGTAAGGAGTCTGCATGGGCACGAACAAAGACACGCCGCAGGACAGTCCTGCCAACCTTCGGGCGCCCAGCGGTCTGCATGAGAGAATCCTGCGCCTGTTGGGAATGACGGAGCGGCCGCTGCGATCCGGCGAGCTCGAGAATGCACTGGGACTGGTTGCAGGCGAAGCCCGCAGTGCGTGCCGCTGGCTCACCGAGAACGGCTACATCACCAGTACCGTGCGCCTGGGCAGAGCTGCCGCTCACTGGGCGCGGACCTTCTGGTCGCTTGCCGACAAGGGACGTTCCTGGGCACGCTCCCAAGGCGCACTGCTCACCTGACGGCGCCTGCGGTGCAGGGTGCGCATTGGCGTGCTCCGCTCGCGCCCTCTCAGAAGCGCATTCCCCCGCCAAACCTCCAGGCGCCCTGCGCGGAAAAGTTCTGATAAGGGTCGCGCGCAACGCGCACGAACCAGGCGGGCCAGTCCCAGGTGGCGCTGAACCCCCAGGCAGTGATGTAGCCTGCATCGCTCAGCCCACTCTTGCGCAGCAGATCGAGCGTTGCGCGCATATCATGCGTGCGTGTCGCTGCTCTGCCGGCGCAAGTTGACATCCTGGCCGGAGTAGGCGCCGTATTGGTAGTCGCCCAGGGTCAGCTTCCAGTGCCGGTCGCCGCCAAATCCGGTGTCGGCAGCGAGGGTTTGATCGGCGACTCCGGGGTCGGCACCCTGAGCCGCCTGTGCGAGACCCAACAGCAGACCCAACAGCAGGGCGCCCGACGTCAGGAGTCTGGATCGCATCGCGCCAGCTAGTGCGCGCGCAGGAACAAGCCGACGGTCAGCGCGATTCCGATTATCACGACGACGACGCGCAGCAGGCGCTCATTGACCTTCTGCAGCATCAGGCCGCCCAGCACTCCGCCGACGATCGCGCCGATGCCCGCCGCGAGGGCGGCGAGCCACTTCACTTCGGGCGAGAAGGCGAAGATCACCACCGCGGACGCGTTCATCACACCGGCCAGCACGTTTTTCGATGCGCTCGCCGAGCGCAGCGCCAGTCCGGCCGCAGTCAGGGCCGCGAGCATCAGGAATCCGATGCCACCGCCGAAGTAGCCGCCATAAACGGATATGCAGAATTGCGCGCCCCCGGTGCCGTAGCGATTGAGGGAACGGCCGCTCTCCCGGCGCGGCCCGAAGCTGCCCCATGCAAACACGCCCGTCGCGAACAGCACCAGCCACGGCACCAGGCGGGCGAAGAATGCAGGAGGTGTGATGAGCAGCAGCAGCGCCCCCAGGGCCCCGCCGATGAGACTGATGACGATGAGCGCACGGAACGAAACTCCCGCCGCGCCGGAGACCAGCTTCCGCCCGGTCAGGCCGGTGGCAATCTGCGCAGGAAACAGGGCGACCGTGGAGGTGATATTGGCAGCATGCGCGTCCATCCCGGTCAACATGAGCGAGGGCAGGGTGATGAAGGAGCCGCCGCCGGCCAGGGCGTTTTGCATTCCCGCCCAGAGGGAGGCCAGAATCAGGATCACGTAGGTCATCGGCAGTCGCGTTCGTTGTGGCACGGAGCGTGTGCGAACGTAGTTTATCCGTGCACGTCGCAGGCGCCGCGGTAATATTCGTGACAGAGCACCCGGAGCCTGTGACCGGCCGGCGCTCGCGCACGATGAGGGGGTCTTTATGAAAGCTTTCGCGTACGGGGTGGCTTTGGCCGGACTCGTTCTGCTAGCGCGCTCGGCCGACGCTGACCAGTCGCTGGACCGGCTGCACGCCTGCATGCCCCAGCAGAATGACGCGGCGCGCCTGGCGTGTTACGACAAAGCGCTGGGCCGCACCAGCGCCGCGGGTCAACCGGCGGACTTCGGGATGACCCCGCAGTTGATCAAGCAGAAGCAGGTGGAGGCCGGAATCAAGCCTCCGCCCCCGCCGCCGCCGGAGACGATGTCGGCAAAAGTAACCAACGTTACCGCACGGGGTAGCGGCAAGCTCGTCATCACTCTCGACAACGGGCAGGTGTGGGAGCAGCAGGAGAGCGGGGACACGCTGCTGGATGTGGGCGATGGGGTGACCATCACACATGGCTTGTTTGGAGCCCTGTGGATGGATGACACCTCCCGCCACCGGCGCACGCGCGTCAAGCGGGTCCAATAACGCGAGCGCGACTGCTGGGCGTGAGCCGGTCCGCGCTGCGCTGCTCAGGGTTGCCGGGACCCACCGCCCGAGGGCGGAAATGGCTTGCCGTTGACACGCAACTGCCCGTGATCGAAGGCCAAGTGCGCAATCAGGGCATCTCCCTCGTGCGCGATATACCCCTGGCCTTCCAGCTGCCGGACAGCGGTAGCGAGTCGATCGCCGTTGCCGGGAGTGCCCTCGGTCAACTTGTCGAGCAAGCCCGTGTCCACGCGGATGTCGGCTTTCGCCTGCAGGTGTTGAATGAGCGCGGCGATGAGTGCCGGGCGCTGCTGCTCGAAATCCGCACGCTTCAGTCCCGGCGCCGCCACTCTTGCGGACAGGCTGAAGGCACCTTCGGGCGTGGCGTAGTCGAAATGGGGGACTTCGATCACAGGGTCATGCAACAGCAGATCGATCCCGTCCGTCCGCAGAGTGTCCTGCAGCTTTTGCGCGGTCTGCGGGTCCGTGCCCGCCGCGTTGCCCAACGTGCGGGCGCCCTCGACAAGGTGGGCGAACGACGGGCCGTAGACGTGCGTGCCAGTGAGCTCGTATACCGCCCGGGTGGCCGTGAATTTGCCTGCCTGGAGCGGGCCGGCAGCGAGTCTGCCGTTCAGGAACAGGTAGTCGCCCGCGGCCGACGAGTGGCTCGTGAGCTCGATCTTCTGCACTGAGAAACCCTTGTCGTCGGCGCCGTTGCGATGAATCTCGAGATGCCCGACAGAGCAGGCAACGTCGCCGATGTTCAGCGTTCCGAACACGCGCTGCAGCGTGGATTTCATGCGGAGGTCATCGAGCTGCGCCTGGAATTTGTCGCTCCCGACGCTGAAGCTCTTCGCGGTGAGGCCGAGGGCGGTCGCGCGCAGATCGTGCGAAGAGGTAGCCGTTCCGGTAATGCCGCCGGAGGTGATGTTCGTGTGCGGTCCGAGCTCACCACTGAAGGCGGGACTGGAGAGCTCGCTCATTCTCCCGCCCAGCCACCCGAGTTGGGTTCGCAGCGTGTAAGGCTGCTTGCCCGAGAAGAGTGCGTTTAGCCGCTTCTGTGCCTCAGGCGAGAGGACGAGCTCGGTGTCGAGCGTTGCAAGAGCAAATGCGCGTCCGCTTGGGAACGGGCCGTGATGGATGGTGTTGCGTATCGTCAGCCGCCAACTCTCCAGGCCGGGAAAAGAGGCCAGCGCTGCAGCGGACTTGAAGGCCTTGCTGTCGATGCCGACGGTGACGATCTGTGTGGCACCGAAAACACCGCGGCGATACGAGGTTTCGACCAGGGAGGCGGAGGGCCCCGCCTGCTGCATACCGGCTTTGAGCGCCGCCTGCAGCTGCCCCTGCACGATGAATCCGATGATCCAGGAGGCGAGCGGATAGGCAATCAGGATCGCGACGGCGATGACCGTGTACAGGCGAGTGCGAATGCTCATCGTTCCCTTGGAGCGGCGGTGTGCTGCGCCGGAGTGTAGCGAAAGCGTGAGCATCGCCAGACGCTATTCGCAGAATCAATAAGTTACCCGGTCGGCAGACCTGGCCAGGCGCGGTTAACAGGATTTAATGTTCCGCCAATGCAGCGGAAAGTGGCCGGCCGCTATCGTCGCCACCGGAACTGATCGGGCATGCCCTCGTGATTCCCATTCTTCATCCCATTCTGTCGCGGGTTCCGGCGCTATGCGCCTCTGTATGGCGGCCGCATACATACCGGACTGCCTGCGCTCTGCTCATCTCACTCGGCCTCGCCGCGTGCACGGTCGGCCCGTTTTACAGGAAACCGAACATCGGCGCGCCGGGAGAATGGCGCGAGAGCGACGTCGGGGCCACGGTCGTAGGTACTCCCGCTGCCGCGCCCGAAGTCGTCCCCGTCTGGCCAGCCTCGCAGTGGTGGCACGGGTTCAAGTCCCCGCAGCTCGACGATCTGATGGCACAGGCGCAGCAGGCCAACGACGATCTGGCTGCTGCAGTGGCCCGGGTCCGTGAGGCTGACGCACAGGTGCGGATTGCCGGCGCACCTCTGTTCCCTTCGCTCGAGGCGACCGGCACGGGAACTCGCGAGAGAGCGAAGCCCGCCAACGCGCCACCCGGAACGCCTGCGGTGACCTTCAATCAATTCGCTGCGCAGCTCGGGGCCAGCTACGAGCTGGACTTCTGGGGCAAGAACCTGGCGACACGCCGTTCGGCGAGCTTCACGGCCGAGGCCACCCGCTACGACCGGGCGACGATCGAGCTGTCCGTCATGACGAGCGTTGCGACCACCTATTTCCAGGCAATGGAAAGTCACGACCGCCTCGAAGTGGCGCAGCAGAATCTTGCGACCGCCCAGGAAGTCCTCAAGGATCTGCGCACCGAGCTGTCGGTGGGAGTCGTCAACGCGCTGGATGTCGCGCAGCAGGAAACGACAGTGGCTGCCCTGAGCGCGGCGATTCCTCCGTTGCAGCAGCAGTTCCGCCAATCGGTCAACGCGCTGGCCGTGCTCGTGGGCAGGCCCCCGCAGGGATTGGAATTCCCGGGCGGGACGCTGACCTCTCTGTCGGAGCCGCAGGTGCGGCCCGGGATGCCTTCCGAGCTGCTCGCGCGCCGCCCCGACGTCGCTTCGTCCGAGGCGCAGCTCAGAGCCGCCAACGCTGACATTCAGGCTGCGCGCGCCGCCTTCTTCCCGAGCATCGACCTGACGGCAGACGGCGGCTTCGTGAGTACGGCGCTCGCGACTCTGATCACACCCGCCAACCGGGTGTTCAACATCAGCGGCTCGGTGGCCGAGCAGATTTTCGCCGGCGGGGCGCTCACCGGCAAATATCAGTTGACGAAGGCGCGCTACTCCGAGCTGCTCGCGGATTATCACAAGACCGTGCTGACGGCGTTCGGTGACGTGGAAAACGCGCTCCTCGCCCTGCAGCAGACTGCAGATCAGTATCAGCGACAAGAGAATGCCGTAGCGACGGCGCGCCGCGCCTACGATTTCACCCAGACGCAGCTGCACGCCGGGGTCGTCAATATTCTCACGGTGTTGAACACGCAGACGGCGTTGTTCAGCGCCGAGGATGCGCTGGTGCAGGTCAGGTTCGCGCATCTGCAGGCGCTCATTCAGCTGTACAGTGCGCTCGGCGGCGGCTTTGAAAGCGCTCATCGGACAAAGGTGTCAAGTTGAACAGGGTCAGCGATTGGGGTAGCTGGATCACGCGCCATCGGGTGCGCCTGACGTTCTTTGCAGCCGGGGCCGTGGCCCTGTTGATTCTCAGCCTTCATGCACTGCCGCGCAGCGCCGCCGCGGATCGCAAGAAACAGGGCGCGGGCGAGACTGTCTCCGTGGAGGCGGCTGCGGTCAAGCGCGCCAACGTGCCGGTCAACGTCGAGGGTCTTGGCACGGTGCAGGCATTCAACACCGTTACCGTGACCTCGCGTGTCGATGGGGCCTTGCAGAAGCTCGGCTTCACCGAGGGCCAGATGGTGCACAAAGGCGACCTGCTGGCGCAGATCGATCCGCGTCCGTTCCAGGCCGCGCTCGGACTCGCTCAGGCGGCGAAGGCCAAGGATGAAGCGCAGCTCGCCAGCGCCCGGCAGGATCTGCAGCGCTACACGGTGCTGGCGCCGCAGAACCTGGCTAGCCAGCAGGTGCTGGACGCGCAGAAGGCCACCGTCTCGGGGCTGGAGGCACAGGTGAAGGGCGATCAGGCGAACATCGACAATGCCCGCACCCAGCTCGAGTACTCCACTATCACCTCGCCCATCGACGGGCGCACGGGGATCCGCAGGGTCGACGTGGGCAACAACATACATGCCACCGATACCGGCGGGATCGTGGTCGTCACACAGCTGCAGCCCATCAATGTGATCTTCACTCTCCCCGAGGAGGATCTGCCGCAGATCAACAAGGCAATGGGCGCCGGGCCGCTGCAGGTCGCGGCCTTCGCCCGCGACGAGAGCACGAAATTCGACAGCGGCACCGTGCAGCTGGTCGACAATCAGATCGACCAGGCGACGGGCACGATCCGCCTGAAAGCGGTGTTCCCCAACAAGAGCAACGCCCTGTGGCCCGGGCAGTATGTCAATGCGCGCGTGCTGGTGCGCACGCAGGACAATGTCCTGACCATCCCCGACACCGCCGTGCAGCGCGGACCTGATGGACTGTTCGCCTATGTGATCAAGGCGGATTCGACGGTGGAGGCGCGCCCACTGCAGATCGGACAGGAAAGCGACGGCATCGCCGTCGTGAACAGCGGCCTGCGCGAGGGTGAGCGCGTGGC
>CAZLYG010000269.1:0-7308 GCA_964563075.1 uncultured Steroidobacteraceae bacterium
CGCACCCTGCCTCTGCAGCTGCTGTTTGCAGTACCGATTCTGACGCAGATGGGCGTGCTCTATTCCTGGGATCACGCGGCTGCGCTGGCTACGGACCCCCTCCTCAGGGCTCAATCGTGGTACCTGAACGCGCCGTTCTTCATAGCGCGCACTCTGTCTTACTTCATTGCCTGGCTGGCTCTGCTGCTGCTGCTCGTTCGTGGATCCCGACGTGTCGCGGCGGGTGGGCTGATCATCTACGCGCTGTCGACACTGCTTGCCTCGACCGATTGGGTCATGTCGCTCGTCCCGCACTGGCACTCCTCCATCTTCGGCATGACGGTCGCCACCGGCTGCATGATGGCTGCGGCCTCTCTGGCCATCCTGCACCTGATGGCCTCATCGCCAGGGGTCGCCGCACCGACGCCCCGGTTGCTGGGTGACCTGGGCAACCTCCTGCTGATGTTTGTCCTGGCATGGTGGTACCTCGCCTTCATGCAGTATCTGACGATCTGGGTCGCCGATCTGCCGGCCGAAACGATCTGGTACATCCCACGGACGCTCACCAGCTGGCAATGGCTGGCGTGGGCCGGAATCATCGGCAATTTCGTGCTGCCGTTTCTTCTGCTGCTGGTGCGGCGAGTGAAGCGCAACCGCTTCTGGCTGGGGGCTATCGCAGCCGCGCTGCTGTTGGGCAACCTGGCGGATGCACTCTGGCTGGTCGTTCCGAGCTTCCGGGCCGGCGGGTTCCATTTACGCTGGACCGACTTGCTGGCACTCCTCGGCATGGGAGGGCTGTGGCTTAGCACGTATTGGGGACAATTCCGAGTGCAACGCTTGCCCGGATCCAGGCCACTGACACGGCCAGCTCTGGAGAGCCTCGGTGGCTGAAGCAGGGCATGCGCCTTCCGGTGTCGAAGTCCGGCGCATCGTCGGCCTCGCGGTCATCCTCGCCGTCGTCGTGGTTGTGATCGTCGTATTCATTCGGCAAGTGATGGTGCACTGGGTGATGCCGGAGCACGCGGCGATGGTAACGAGACCTGCCCCCATCCCCCCGACACCGCGACTGGAACCAAAACCCGGCATCGACCTTGAAGCGCTGCGCGCCCAGAAGCATGCGCTGCTCTCCCAATGGCAGTGGACCGATTCGTCACATACATACGCGCGCATCCCGATCGACCGCGCAATGGCTCTGTATGCACAAGGGGTGCGGTCAAGCGCTGCTTCACCCCAGCCACAGGAGCCCACCAAGCCATGAGCACGCGGCATCTGCTGTGTCTGCTGGTGTTGGGGGTGCTTGGCGGACAGGCGCGAGCGGGAACATCGAGCAGCGCGCTCCCGCCGCCTGTCGATCTCCATTCCAAAGTCACATTCGACCAGCGCATCGGCAACCGGGTCCCGCTCGATCTGAGCTTCCGGGACGCACAGGGGCGGCGGGTTCGCCTGGGTAGTCTGCTGCAGAACCGGCCGACGATCCTCGTGCCGGGCTATTACCAGTGCGCCAATCTGTGCAGCTTCGTCCGTGCGGGTGTGGCGAGTGCTGTGCGCCAGAGCCGCCTGGCGCCGCCCGATTTCAACGTAGTGCTGTTGAGCATCGACCCTGGCGAGGGGCCGGCCGACGCCAGCGCAACGCAGCGCCAGGATGCCCGCGCGCATCCTGACGCGGCGGTCACGAGCTGGCACTACCTGACGGGAGACTCCGGGAGCATAGCCGCCCTGACTCGTGCGATAGGCTTCTCGTACCTGTTTGATCCTCGCAACCGGCAATACGACCATGGCGCCGGCGTCGTCATCCTGACTCCGGCGGGAACCATTTCCCAGTATCTGTTCGGGGTGCAGTTCGCAGCGCAGACGCTGCGCCTCGCGCTCGTCGATGCATCGCAGGGACGCCTCGGCACGGTCGTCGATCGGTTGCTGCTGCTGTGCTGTGATTATGACCCTTCCACGGGACGCTACAGCCTCGTGATCAGCCGCGTGCTGCAGGGTCTCGGCACTCTGACCGCGCTTGCCCTCGCTGTGCTGGTCGTCGTTCTGCGGCGAGCCGAGCGGCACTCATGAACGCTTTCCACATGTTCATGCCGGAGGCCTCCAGCCTCGCGCCGCGGATAGATGCGCTGTTCTGGGTGATGGTGGCGCTGTGCGGTCTGGTCGCCATAGGCGTGTTCGGCGCGATGATCTTCTTCTGTGTGCGGTATCACCATGGCCATCAGGCAGACCGCACAGGTCGGGAGGCGGGCAACCTCGGTGTCGAGCTCACCTGGACGCTGGTGCCCTTTGGCATGTTCGTGGCCGTGTTCGTGTGGAGTCTGTTTCTCTTCGCGAACGCGCGTACGCCTCCGGCAGATGCTCACACGCTCTATGTCGTTGCCAAGCAGTGGATGTGGAAGGTGCAACATCCGACGGGACAGCGTGAGATCAACACGCTGCACGTCCCGCTGGGCGAGGCCATTCGGCTGACGATGACCTCACAGGATGTCATCCACAGCTTTTTCATCCCCGCTTTTCGGGTCAAGCAGGACGTTCTGCCGGGGCGCTACACGCAACTGTGGTTCAGGGCCACACAGCTGGGGACCTTCCCGCTGACCTGCGCCGAATACTGCGGGCTCGACCATTCTAAGATGGGCGGCGTGGTCGTCGTGCTCAGCCGTGCCGAATTCGCCAACTGGCTGAGAGTGAATGCCGCGGACTTGAGTCTGGCTGCGCGCGGGGCAGGGGTATTCCGCCGCAGTGGCTGCGGCGGCTGCCACGGTCCCGACTCTACCGTCCATGCTCCGTCGCTGGCAGGCGTCTACGGCCGCCCCGTTCATCTGAGCGATGGCAGCACCGTAATGGCCGATGAGCGCTACCTGCACGATTCGATAGTGTTGCCCAGCAAGCAGGTGGTGGCGGGCTATGCGCCTGTCATGCCGTCCTTTGCCGGGCAGATCGACGAGGAGGATCTGCTCGCGCTCATTGCCTATCTCAAATCCCTGGCAACGCCCTCGAGTGAGGACTCGCCGCCATGAGCGCCGCGGATCCTGCATTGACTGCGCCCGATTTTCTGGACCGCGACTACGGTCTGCGAGCCTGGCTGACGACCCACGATCACAAGCGCATCGCCATCCTATACGCGCTCGGCATCACGTTCTTCTTCTTCCTGGGCGGCGCCGCGGCGACGCTGATCCGCTTGAATCTGATCACCCCCGACGGCGCGCTGCTGAATGCCGAAACCTACAACAAGGCGTTCACCTTCCATGGCGTCGTCATGGTCTGGTTCTTTCTGATTCCGTCCATTCCGACCACCTTGGGGAATTTCCTGCTACCGCTCATGATCGGCGCCCGCGACGTGGCTTTTCCACGCATCAATCTGGCCAGCTGGTATCTCTACATGGTGGGTGGGCTGTTCACTATCGCCACTCTGCTGGCGGGGGGTGTGGACACGGGCTGGACGTTCTACACACCGTTCTCGACGATGTTCTCCAACAGCAACGTCATGCTGGTCGTCGTCGGCGTGTTCATCACCGGGTTCTCCTCCATCCTGACCGGACTGAATTTCATCGTGACGGTGCACAGTCTGCGTACCCGGGGCATGAGCTGGTTCCGGCTGCCGCTGTTTGTCTGGGGCATCTATGCGACCTCACTCGTGATGGTGCTGGCCACTCCGGTCCTGGCGATGACCCTCGCGCTCATAGGCTTGGAGCGCAGTCTCGGCGTCGGTGTGTTCGACCCCGCCATCGGGGGGGATCCGCTGCTGTTCCAGCATCTGTTCTGGTTCTACTCTCATCCGGCCGTGTACATCATGATTCTGCCGGCCATGGGGCTGGTGAGCGAGATCATTGCGTGCTTCGTCAAGCGCCGGGTGTTCGGGTATCGCTTCATGACGTACTCGATGTTGGCCATCGCCGTGATCGGCTTCCTGGTGTGGGGACACCACATGTTCGTGGCCGGCCAGTCGGTGTACGCCAGCATGGTGTTTTCCATATTGAGCTTCATCGTCGCGGTGCCATCGGCCATCAAGGTGTTCAACTGGACCGCCACCTTGCGCAAAGGCGATATCACGTTCGAAGCGCCGATGCTCTATGCACTGGGATTCGTCGGGCTGTTCATGCTGGGTGGGTTGACTGGCCTGATGCTGGCGGCGCCCGCCCTGGACATGCCGCTCACCGACACGTACTTCGTGATCGCGCACTTTCACTACGTGATGGTCGGCGGGTCGGTGATGGCCTATCTCGGCGGCATCCATTTCTGGTGGCCCAAGATCACGGGCCGGCTGTACTCGGAGAGTTGGGCCCGGTTCGCCGCGATTCTCATGTTCTTCGGCTTCAACCTGACCTTCTTCCCGCAATATATTCTGGGCTACGAGGGCATGCCGCGGCGCTACTACTCCTATCTGCCGCAGTTCCAGGTGCTCAATGTCCTCTCTTCCGCGGGCGCCTCGCTACTGGCTGTAGCTTATCTGCTGCCGATCCTCTACCTGCTCTGGTCTCTGCGCTATGGCGAGAGGGCGGGGAATAATCCGTGGAATGCGCGCGGGCTGGAGTGGCAGACCGGCTCGCCGCCTCCCAAGGAGAACTTTCTCCGCCCGGTCGTGGTGCAGGAGGCTTACGCCTACGACGAGGCGGCTCCTAACAGGGAGGCGCCGCAGTGAGCGGCGAGGTGCGGCTATGAACGTGCCGCTGAGCGAGGCGATGGGGACCGGGTCGGTGCACGGCAGAGCGCCCACCGTCGAGGAGCAATTCGACGATCCCGAGCAGCAACGCGAGGCGGCGACCCTCGGCATGTGGCTGTTTCTGTCGACGGAAATCCTGTTCTTCGGCGTCCTGTTTGCCAGCTATATAGTCTGTCGCGTGCTGCACTACGAAGGCTTCGCCGAAGCCAGCCGGCACACCGACATGCTGCTGGGCTCGATCGAGACCGCCGTGCTCCTGGTCAGCAGTTCCCTGATCGCGATCGGCGTGCGTGCTGTGAGGATGAATGAGCGGCGGTTGGCGGTATGGCTGTTCGCCGGCACCAGCGCGCTCGGTGCCACCTTCCTCATCATGCATGGCTTCGAGTACCACGATGAGTACACGGAGCACCTCATTCCCGGAATCGACTTCGCCCAGAACGGCGTGCACGCTCGCGAGGTCGAGCTGTTCTTCTGCCTGTATTACTTCATTACCGGCTTCCACTCGCTGCACGTCCTGATCGGCGTCCTGGTCATTCTGGTGCTGGCCATCCGGATCGGACGCGGCGCCTTCGGGCCGCAGCGCCACACCACGCTGGAGTTGGCGGCTCTTTACTGGCACCTGGTCGACATCGTGTGGATCTTCGTCTATCCGGCGATCTATCTGGTGGGGCGTGCCGGATGATTCAGGGTCAGCGCAAAGAGGAGCCGCCGATCACCCCGTTGAGCCACTACCTGTGGGTGCTCGCGGCGCTGCTCGCGCTGCTCACCCTGAGCGCTGTGTCGGCGCTGATCAAGCTGGGTACCTGGAACACGGTCATCAACATGGGCATTGCAGCGGCCAAGGCGCTGCTCGTGATGTCCGTATTCATGCATGAGACCGAGGCGCGCAGGCTCACCCGCGTGGCTTCAGCGCTGGGCTTCGTATGGCTGACGATGCTGGTGGGCCTCGCCTTGTTCGATTTTCTGACGCGCTCGGTGGTACCGACCCCGTGGAAATAATGCACCGGTGGGGTATAGGTCCAGCCCGTACGGGCACAATCTAATTGCCCTGCGCGACGGCGCTTGGGTACCGTCGCATCTGCCCGCATGAGCCACTCCACTTCCACAGCCGTGCCAGCTCCGCTTCTGCGGCGCTGGAGCTACCGCAATTTGGCGGGCGCCGCTGCCTATATCGTGCTGTACGTACTGTGCGACTGGTTGAGCTACGTGCAGCCGGTACTCAAGCTTGGGATCACGCCCTGGAATCCCCAAGCAGGCCTCACGCTGATATTCCTCCTGATCTTCGGCCCGCAATGGCTGGGCTGCACCGCCATTGCCTCGCTTCTGGCCGAGCTGTGGGTACGCAACGCCTCGCCGGCCTCGCCTCTGGTGCTGGCGGCGTCCGTGTGGATAGCGGTCGGCTATGGCGGCCTCGCAGCGCTCCTGCGGCGTTGGCACCTGGACCTTCCCATTCGTACGTCCACGGCGGCGGCGAAACTGGCAGGCGCGTGCCTCGGGGGTACCCTCGTGATAGCGATGGGGTACGTCGTGCTCTTCATCGCCAATGGAGTACTGCCGTGGGAGCAGTCCCTTCGCGCGCTGCCCAAACTCCTGATCGGAGATCTCACCGGGGTGCTGACACTGACCCCGTTGGTGGTCAATACGCGCCCCTGGGGCGCCGCCTTGAATATCCTTCGAGAACATCGCTGGCGGCTGCTCGGGCAGCTGGCCGTGCTCGTGCTGTCGGTTTGGCTCATTTTTGGGTTACCCGTGACCGTGCAGCTGCGATTCTTCTATCTGGCGTTCGTTCCGGTCATCTGGGTTTCACTGCAGTGGGGACTACCCGGCGGGCTGCTTGCAACGCTGATCATTCAGATCGGGCTGATCATTGCCGTGCAGGGCGAGACACCGTCGCCGGCGCTGCTCGACCTGCAATTCCTGATGTTGACGTTGAGCTTGACGGCGCTGCTGCTCGGAGCGGCGGTCACCGAGCGAGCGGAGGTGCTCCAGAGGGTGGCCATGCGAGAGGCGGAACAGCGAGCGCTGCTCACGATGAGCCCTGACGGCGTGCTTGCGATCGACGCCTTCGGGCTCGTCCGCATGGCGAATCCGGCGGCGCTGGAGCTGTTTGGTCCCGCTACCGGCTTATCGGCCGCTCCCGCTCTGCGCGAATGGCTCCCGGATCTGACTCTGCAGGAGCCTGCCGGCCGGGCCACTCTGGAAGGCCGCAGGGCCGACGGTAAGCGCTTTCCCGCGGATATCGCCTGGGCGCGTCTCGATACGCCCGCCAATGCAGGGTTCCTGGTCACCGTTCGGGATGCTACGGATCGCCTGCGGGCGCAAGAGCAGGCGCGCGAGCGGGATGCGGGGCTTGCGCGAGCCATGCGGTTCGCCGTGGCCGGTGAGCTGGCCTCGGCGTTGGCCCACGAGTTGAATCAGCCGATCACCGCGTTGGTGTCATATCTGCGCGCATCCGACATTCTCGCGCAGCCTTTCGGGCGCGGCAATGAGCGACTGAAGGCAACGCTCGGCAAAGCGGCCCAGGAGGCCATGCGCGCCTCGGAGGTGCTGCGCCGCCTGCGGGACTTCTACGGATCGGGGACCCTGAAGCGCGAGCCGGTGCATCTGCCGACACTCTGTGGATCGGTAGCCATGGCGTTTCAGGACCGTCTGCGCCGCACCAATGCTTCGCTGGTGACTCA
>CAZLYG010000270.1:0-7292 GCA_964563075.1 uncultured Steroidobacteraceae bacterium
AGTTCCAGAAGTCCGGCGTGCGGAATTGATACGCCACATCCTTGAGCATGCCGACGATCTTGCCGCCCTTGATCTCGTGGAACACTTGCCCGCTGAACTGCGCATTGTATCGCTGCTGATCGATCGAGAACGATATCGCTCGCACACAACCGCAGTCTGGGATACGCCCTACCCGCCGCGCATCGACCCTCCGCCAGCCCATCTCCAATTGCCGGGTCACCGGGTCGAGCTTCCATCTCACGCACAGGTGCGTTCCCTCGAGCCGGGCCGGCTGCGTCAGGGCATCGCTCATTCGGCGCACAGCGGAGTGCCCGCTGCGAAGCAGCAGGTCCCTCAGCCGATAAGACACTTTCTTGCTCACCATCTTCGTCCCCAAGGCCAATTCCGGCCTATCCGGATGCCTTCCAACGCGAGGGGTGCTGCCCTGTTAGAGCGTGACCTGAGCCTGAGGCCGCGGAGCACACGATCTACGAATGCGCCGATATGGATCGGCGTCGATTCGTGTGGATGGTGGGAAAAGTGTCGCGGAACGAAACGGCAGTCCCGCTGGCCTTCCCGCGCTCGGCGGGAAGCCGCGAAGGGTTCGCAGGCTACCGAGCCGAGTGCTGCCCGCCGCGTTCTCCGCGGCTTCTCAGGCTACCCGTGCTACTGCTACTGCCCACGAAGGCGACCTCGTATTGCCTTGGACGCGGCGGACGATAGGCCGACATAGCAAAAAAGTAAAGCACCGCGTTGGGGGTTTCGCGTTAATTTTTTGTGTCCGCACGATGGTATACCCCCCTCCCTATATAGTTGCGCACGCGCCCGCATCGAGACTTCCGCGCTCTCAGGTCACTTCAGAATGGGCCAGAGCGCGAATGCAAGGCCAATGAGGGCGATAACGCCACCGCTCAGCACCTCGCCATAGCGCTCGAACGCCCCGAGTCGAACTCGCCGGAGCGCTCCCAGCGAGTACACGCACAGCAGCGCATACGTCGCGATCGTGCTGATCGCGAATACGATGGCCATGATTACGATGAGGGCGGCGCCGTACTTGGCTGCCGCGAAGAACGCCGGAATCCCCTCGATCATGGGTGAGGAGCCCAGGATCAACAGCAGGGCCGTGCGCCCGGACCTTTTGTGGCGATGCTGATGGAATGGAGGGGCGAGGGCGATATCCTGCAGCGTCGCATGGGAGAGATCCGGACTGTGCTCGTGCCAATGGGTGTGAACCGTTCCGCCTCCGTGCGCGTGAGTGTGAATATGCCGTAGGAGCGCGCCCACTGAGCCGCGCAGCGGTTCGAAGAGTGGGTCCTCTTCAGCAGCGTGTGCGTGACCGTGCACGCTGCCGTGTTCACGGTGCGCATGCTCCAGGAACTGGGTCTCGTAACGGTGTACATGACCCCCATTCTCCAAGGCTACCGAGATTCGGAAGTGATGTGGCTCAGGAATCTCCTCAACCGACTCCCAGAAGCTTCCGCGACTCACCAGAGGAAAGTCTTGCCGCTCGCCGTTCTCGCGCCGCGTCTCAATCCGCACCGCATCCACGCCTACACCGGAGAGACGAAAGCGCGGCGGCCCACCGCTTTCGAAGATCGATACGTCCAGCACACCATCGGGAAGGGCAATGCGTTGCAGCTCCGGACCGTGAATGGATCCGTGGTCTGAAGGATCGTGGCAGTTGTCAGCGTGGGAAAGGTCATGCCGGCGAGAATGCCCGTGACCGGCA
Source organism: uncultured Steroidobacteraceae bacterium (assembly GCA_964563075.1). Classification (GTDB taxonomy): domain Bacteria; phylum Pseudomonadota; class Gammaproteobacteria; order Steroidobacterales; family Steroidobacteraceae; genus 13-2-20CM-66-19. The sequence continues at coordinate 1,709 of CAZLYG010000270.1, forward strand.
GGGGACCGCAGGTCCCGCCAGGCCGACACCGCAATCCAGGCACCGAAGGCAATCAGTGCGAGGCCCGCTGCGGTATCGACCACGTGTCCAAATCGCTCCGCAGCGGCAACCCCAGCCCATGCCACGGCGACCGCGATCGCCAGCGTGGAGAGTACGTGTCCGGTGCCCGCCTGAAGCGCGGCGCGAAGCGTCTCGGCTCTGCTCCAGCCCCGTTGCCGAGCGATCAGCGTGATCGGAACCCAATGATCAGGAACGATCGTGTGCAGCACACCGACTGCCGCGACGGCGCCGATGAGTAGCCACTGCGGTGCGTAGCTCATTCCTCATCTCCATGGCGGTGCCGGTGCTCAGGATCCTCGTGACTGTGCGGGTGCGTATGTTGCGTCCCATCCGCGTGGACGTGCTCGTGCGCGTGGAAAACGATCTCGAGACGACGCTCGAAGGCATCGGCGATGCGACACAGGGTCTTGAGACTGGGTACATGATCACCGCTTTCCAGGCGAGAGATCATCGACTCCGTCATGCGCAAGCGTGCCGCTAGATGCTTCTGCGTCTCGCCGGTGTTCCGACGTAGCCCAAGGAGCGTCTGCGCGCAGTGGGCGGCCAGCACGGCGCTGTCGTTACGGGCGCGGAGGGTGGATTTGCGGCGCGGTTGGTTCATGGGTTGACTTAGCAATAGTGCGAAGAGAGCACATTAGCAAATTTGCGAAGTGATGACAACCGCGTCGTCACTGTATCCCCGAGCATCTGGTAGGGTAATACGCGCCTTCCTATCTAGATGGAGCAGCCCATGGCCCACACGATCGAAGATAAGACCAAGCTTCTGCAGCGCGTGCGCCGCTTGCGCGGCCAGGTCGATGCGATCGAACGTGCGCTGCAGGCGGATGCCGACTGCTCCAAGGTCATGCAGCTCACCGTGTCAGTACGCGGCGCCGCGAACAGTCTGATGGCCGAGCTGCTCGAGGATCACATCCGGATGCATGTGTCCGACCCGCAACGGGATCGGGACCGGCAACGCGCCCGAGGGTCAAAGCACCTCATCGACGTCGTTCATGCCTATCTCAAGTAGCTCTCGAGGGTCGTGCTCTTCGGAGTTTCCGCTGGCCTTACCAGATCTTGCAAGGCTTCGGCCGGACCATCGGCGCACCGACGGGACAGCTGTAGGCGTTGGCGAATTCGCGCAGGTTGCTGAGCGAGCCGATGACGCGGAATCGCGCCAGCGGATGAGTGTCGCCGAGGGCCTGGCGCCGCATTTCCTCCGATCGCATGTTGAATTCCAGCAGCTGCGCATACGCTGAGAAGAAGCGCTGCTCGGGAGTATGCCCTCCACGAGAGCGCCGGAACGAGCCTGCGGCGTCTTCAGGAATGCACGGTGCGCGATCGTCACGCCCCCGAGGTCCGCAATGGCCTCGGCCTCCTCGAGATGCCCGTTCCTCATGGACGTCGTCGACCGCAACGTACTGGTCGAACTGCTGGATGAGGCACTGTCCGGCCTCGTCGAAGCGCGCGGCGTCGGGGGCCGTCCACCAGTCGACGAGGTTGCCATGCGCATCGCACTGACGCCCCTGGTCGTCGAAGTTGTGGGTCATCTCATGAGCCATCACCACCCCGATCCTTCCATAGTTCACCGCGTCCTCGGCATTCACATCGAAGAAGTGCGGGAGCAGCATGGCCCCGAGCACCGTGACGCTGTTGTCAGCACGTGTCACAAACGCGTTCTGAATCATGGAGGACATGCGCCACTCGCCGTGGTCGTTGGGCTTGCCGATCTCTGAACGCCGGTGATGCCGGTTCGAACTGTGCCGCTTCCTCGCGCTGGCCGTGTTAGCTCATCTATCGGAGTCGGAAGCCGTGGTAAAGGCGGGTCTCCTCCCAATGTGATGTGTCACGGCTATATATCCGCCTCGCGGAAGACCTCCCAGACCTTCACCCCCAGTCCCTCGGACACGCGCGTGAGCGTACGAAGCGTGAGGTTTAACTTTCCTCGCTCAATTTCGCCGTAGTACGCCCGGTGCATGTCGATCTTATCGGCAAAATCGTCCTGGGTTACGCCCAGCTTCTCCCGGAACCTCCTTATTGCGGCGCCGACCTTAGTGTTCTGAGTCTTGTCCTTCATGGGTCGAACCCTACGGGGCTGCCCCTTGCGTCTCTACCCAGATAGAGCTAGGCTAGTTACATCTATCGTGTTGCGGTGAGGTACGCCGTTTACTAAAGGACATCCGCCGTCGTTCACAATGCTTCCCCGATTACGCTGCAGGTCAATACTGCAGAAAGGGGAGGGCGTTGCCGACGCAAGGACAAAGGAGAAGTCTATGGCATCCCTGATCACCCTCCTGTGCCTCCTGGCACTCGTTTGTTCTCCTCGGGCCAGGCAGACCTTCTGCGGCACGTTCTCGACGGTCGTGATAATTCTGGGCGCGGCCCTCCTCTTCACGTGGGCTGCCGGTTCCCGACCGCGGAGACGATGGTGATCATCAATTTGCATCGGTCGACTGAAGCGCCGCACTCAATTCTGAAAGGGAGAATCAGCAAGCGCGCAACCGCGCACGATCACTAGCCGATAAAGCGGCGCCCGCCGGGACTGGCATCCCGACGAGCGCCTAACCACCAACGCCTACTAGGAGGCGCCAATGGCTGCCCGTAAGTCTATCCGGTCCGCCGCGCGCGCGCGCCGTGCGTCGCGGCAGACCAAACAAGATCCGCAAACTCATACCGGCACACAAGACCCGTCGCTCGGGCCAGGAAAGGGCCCAACCGCAGCGACGTGGTCGCCAGAATCGCCACACCACCGCTTCCTGTGCTCGCTTGAGAATCATCGCCTGCGTCTAAAACTTGTCTACGGCGTCCTGAGGACGGTCGAACTGGCGCTGCGAAAACAGCGCGCCGAGCAAGACGAGGAAATTGCGGACTGCCTCAAGGAGGTAGCTCTGTGGACGCTCGGCAATCAAATGGCCTTCGCACGGGACCTCGTTGACCGATTCGGCGGGTGGCCGCCTTCGCCCAAGACCGGCCACGCGCAGGAGGTCCAGAAATGAACGCTGACACTGGACCTCGACAGGTCGCCATCGCTGAGGCCTTCGGAAACATCTTCGATAGCGTGCGCCGGCGCCGAGGTCTGAGCCTCGCAGCTCTCGCGAAGCGCGCTGGGATTTCGGTTGATCACCTGGGTGTTCTCGCCAGCGGGGCCCAAGATCCCAAACTGGGCACGTATCTTCGGGTTGCTGCGGCCGTTGGTGTCGAACCCACGTGGCTCCTGGAGGAAATCATCTGTTACGCGAGCAGCTCGGCGATTGGGGGCGTCACGGAGCCGACGGCTGTTCGCGACACTCGCATGAAGGCAATTGGGCAGGCGCTCGTCGACACGCTCTTGGGTTGCGTAGAGAAAGATCGCGCCGCCTGCGCTGTGGTGGGCGCTCGCATGTCGAACGAGTTGGCGCGGCGCGGTCTCACCGTAGTCCAAATCCCAATCGCCCCAGGCAAATGAGCTCGTTACGACCAAGGAGAAGCAGTTATGAAAAGAGTCGAAGCTGTCGGGATTCTCAAGTCTCTCGTTGAAGGTCGTGACCCCACTACTGGCGAGGAGCTGCCAGTCGAAGGCGTTCTACAGAGGGCTCCAGTTCTGCGGGCGTTGCTGATGGCGCAGGCAGAGATGGAGGAGAGCGTCCAACGGGAAAAGCGCCGTGCACTCTTGCCCGAACGCGCGGGCGAGCCTTGGACCGACGACGAGGACACTCAACTCATGAGCGGCTTTCAGAGGGGCGCTACGATCGCGGATCTCGCATCGACGCACAGCCGCACGATAAATGCTGTAGAGGCGCGTCTGGAGCGTCTCGGGCTGGCTACGGCCAACACCTTCGTCCGTGGACGACCTCAGCCATCGCCAACGCAAGAAAGCACGCCCGGCGTCGTCGCCCATGGGACGCCCTCCGAGAAAAATGTTTGAGCACTGCCGAAGATGACGCGTCATGCGATCGGCTATCAGATCACGGCGAACACGGTCGGTCGCAACCCGCGCGGGGACCGAAGGAGTCGACCGATTTCCCCGTCAGGCTGTCGCACAAGCGTTCAGTGCCACCCTCCGCGAACTGCGTACGGCGCGCGGCTTGTCGCAGGAGCGGCTAGCTGAGGCCGCCGGACTCCATATGACCTATGCGAGCATGCTCGAGCGCGGGCTGAGAACGCCGACGCTTACCGTGATCGTGAGATTGTCAGACGCGCTCGGTGTGACTCCTGCATACGTCGTGGAGCAGACCGTTGCGCGACTGCCTTTGAAGCGGAACGGATCATTGGAGAAATGAATTCAGACCCGGACGAGCCCGCAGATGCCTCCGAATCGTAAGGCAAGCTGGGAGCTTCGCTGCTGGCTCTCGGACAACGTCAGGCGACTTCGTAAGGGGAGAGGTTACACTCAACGAGAACTGGCGAAACTCTGTGGGCTCAGCATGACCTACGTCAGCAATGTTGAACAGGCGACGCTTAACATCACTCTTGCCAGTCTCCAAACATTGGCCTGTGGTCTTGGGTGTACCGAGGCGGAGTTGCTCACACGCCCCCGTGTGGACCGCACGGTATCGGACCTATCTGGTCCGTGACGGGCCCCAGAAGCAAAGGGATCTGACCTCAAACCCGGGCCGTCATTTCTGACAGAAATCGGTCGATTTACCAACTGCGTGTATCACTACCAAGCGTTAGCCTGCTGCGAGGTCAGTCGGAAGGCTCCCGCGTGCTTGACCCAACATCAGCCGAGTGGAGAGCGCAGGCTGCATACCTGTACGCCCTTTGCTTGGATGGCGGTTCTCTCGCGTGGGAATATCTGCGCCGCAATAACGCATACCGTGCATTGTACTGGCAGGCCGGGCACGGCGATCTGAAGCAGGGCGCCTCGCATTGGGGGTTGCGATTTCGTCGAGGACCCCGATCTCGATGCCCGCCAGGCGTCCCCCGCCTGGTTGCCGGAGTTAGTAGGTGCCGTTCGTGTGGTCCGGAACCCCGATGCCACGTCGGCGTCACCTCGCCTTTCCCTCTGGAAGCTCCCGGGCCGGAAGATCGTCATTCACGACGGCACCGATCTGCATATCGCTTGCCGCGGATGCGCTACAGACAAACGGGCTATCCTCTCCAGGGACGTCTCAGAGGGGGATTCGTTCGCATTCTTGTTGCCTGCCGAGGCTAACTTTCCCGCGCGGTGGTCGTCGGCGTCGCGCTTTCTGGCTCTCCTGGACCCAGCGTCGGTGCAGAGGCGCGCGGCCGCCTGCCCTTATCCTTCCAGGCAATCGCTCGTCCACATGCGGACCCTTCAGGCTCTCGACGGCGCCTCAGCCGGAGCCTCCCACCGAGAAATCGCCGCTGCTTTGTTTAGCCCGAGGGACGCGCGCTCGCGTTGGCACGCGGACGGAGACCTACGAGCTCAGGTGCGTCATCTTTTGAGACGCGGTCGGGTCCTCGTCGAAGGTGGATACCACCGCCTGCTGCACGAGCGTCTCTCCGACAAGGGACATTTGCCCAACCGTGCCAAGTCTCCCTGAGCGTCGCGCAAGTCCCGCTGCATGCTCTCCGTAGCCCGCAGTGCTCGGACAGAAGATCC
>CAZLYG010000271.1:0-7291 GCA_964563075.1 uncultured Steroidobacteraceae bacterium
CGGCCTGATCGCCGCGCACGACATAGACGTGGCGTGTCGTCTCGTCAGTAAACGGCCCGCGCTCGAACTTCAGAACGTTGTCGCGCTGGTCGAGAATGATCCGCACCGAAGCTCGCTCGTTCTGGCGCAGGCCGGGCGGCTGCGAAGCGAATTTCACTCGTCCGGTGACTTCGTTCTGACGGACCTCAGGCGAGATGGCCGTCACTGTGCCCGATTGCGTGCGGCCGCCGAGGGTGATCTCGGCAACCATCCCGGGCCTGATCGCCCCGGCGTACGTTTCCGCGACCTGGAACTGGATCTCCAGCGCACGCAGGTCAACCACCGTCAGCAGAGGTGTGCTGGCCGCCACCTGCGTTCTGTCCGGCTGTGCGAGGTTGGCGACCATGCCGTCCACCGGCGAGCGGACTGTCAGCTCATCCACGCGCTGCTTGAGATTTTGCACCACCAGCAATTGACGCTCGCGTTCCAGTGTGCGGGTGCGCAGATCCAGGGCCAGGCTGTCTCTCTGCAGGGCGGCGGTGTCTCTAGCATGGTCGAAATTCAATTGTGCCGTTGCGACGTCGTCCTGGGCACGTTTGTAGTCTCGCTCGCTGATTGCTCTCTGATCCCACGCCCACTGGGCGCGCTTCATCTCCCGTTGGGCGGCGTCGATCGACACTTTCATGAGATCCGCCTGCTGCTGGCTGGTGAGGTTCTGAGCGCGCACCTCGATTTTTTGACGAGCGAGAGCGGTGTCGAGGCTCTCGAGCGTGGCGCGTTCACGCTGATACTCGTTCGTCAGCTCAGGGCTGTCGAGAACCGCGAGCACCTGTCCCTTCGTCACGGTATCTCCCGCGTGCACCGTGTAGCTGACAGTCCCGGGGGCGATGGCAAAAAGCGTGGGATTGACCGCCGCGATGACCGTTCCTTCAGCAGCGACGTCGCTCACGAAGTGACCTCGCGATACGGTGGCGGTTCTCAGTCTCTCGCGTGAGATGACGTGCGCGCTGTTCGACCAGGACCGAGCCAGCCACACGAACGCAACGATGAATACGATGGCGCCCGCCACACTCCCGTAGATCAAGAGTCGACGACGCTTCATCGCCGCGATGTTCGTGACGCGCGTGTCCTGCGCGTCCGTGCCCCGCACCAGTGGACGGGCCGTAGTAGGGTCGATGGTGCGTTTGAGCTCTGCCAGTTTCATGTTGGGGTGTCCTCGGGAAAGCACAGTGCACAGCGCGTGCCACGACACTGACGGGGACACAACCGATTGATCGCACTAGGATTACTGAGTGCGCATGAGCCCCGGTGCGAGGCTCGCAGTGTCCGGAGCAGCGGCCACCGGACAGTCCGGCGGACACTTTCCTGTCCGGCGGACGCGCCCTGTTTGCACTCGCGGCGGACGAGCCGATGTGCCTCAAGTCGCGCTGGCGCCTCGGCTTGCCATCACACGCGCCTCGCCCCAAGCTTCGCGTCGCTCATCCTCAGGAGGACACGATGGCAACCCGCCGCCCACAGAGCCCCAAGACCGCAACGACATCTGTCGAGAAAACCGCAGTGACGAGTCCCGCCAAGGCGACGGCTGCCCGAAAGAGCACTACGACTACGAGGAACGCCCCGCGGCGCAGCGAGGTATCGGAGGACATGCGGCGCGGCATGATCGCTCAAGCGGCTTATCTGCGCGCTGAGCGACGTGGATTCTGCGGGGGGAGCGAGGTCGAGGACTGGTTGGCAGCGGAAGCCGAGGTGGACGCGCTCCTCAAGGCTGAATCGCGCGGGACCCCTCAGTAGGCGCCCGCCCCCGCGGATCAGTAGGCGCCCGCCCCCGCGAAGACGACACCTTGTCCGGCGGCGCCAGGCCGTTGGAGTAGAGCACGCGGCCGTCGGGGCAGACGAACACCGCATCGTACTGCGGCATCCGGTTGATGATCTCGAGCGCCTTCTCCGGCCCCAGGACAAAGGCAGTCTTGGACATACCGTCCGTCTCGGTGGCCGTGGGCCCGAGAATCGTCGCGCTACGGACCTTGCTCGCCGAGTGCCCGGTGCGCGGATCGATGATGTGGTGGTAGCGGACGCCGTTCTCATCGAAGTAGCGCTCGTAGTCCCCTGAGGTCGACATGGCTGTGTCGACGAGAGGTATGCGCGTCACCACCTTGTTCTTGTCGTCGGGATTGCGGATGCCCACCACCCACGGACGGCCCATGTGGTCGCCGATGATGCGGGTGTCGCCGCCCGCGGTGACGACCGCGTGCTTGATGCCGAGCTTCTGCAGAATGCCGATCCCATGGTCGACGGCGTAGCCTTTGCCGATGCCTCCGACGTCGATGCGCATCCCGGGATGCTCGAAGCGCACGGTGTAGTGCACCGGATCGAAGAGCAGATTCTTGTAGTTGACGGCGGGGAGGGCAGCCTTGATCTGTGCCTCCGTCGGGTGGATGTGGTCGGGAAAGTTGTATAGATGCCCGACGCTGGCGTAGGTGATGTCGAACGCGCCGTCGGTGATTTCGGAGTAGTGGATCGAGAGCTTCAGCAGGTTGAACAGCTCGGGGTCCACCTTGACCGGCCGCTCATAGGCATGAGCGTTGATCTGCGACAGCTGGCTGTCGGGCTTGTAGTGGCTCATCAGGTCGTCGATGCGCCGCATGTCCGCCATGACCGCATCGATGGCGGCATCGCCTTTCGTCGCCTCGTCCGCCCACACCTCGACGTAGACGCGAGTGCCCATGATGGCCTCGGTCTTTTCCCGCCAGACCGCCCAGGCCGGAGTGGGCAACAGGTACAGGCCCAGGACGAGCAGGCTCGCGCCGTGACGCAACATCATTGACCTTCCGCTCGGCCACAGTCCGGCCGCTTTAAGTGATTACTGATGAAAATGTCAATGATGGCCGTCCGGGCGCTCCCTACGTGGTCACCGGCAGGCTCGGACATTGACTCAACCGCCACAGGTGCGCAGATTCGTGCATTCAGTGGACGCCCCGCTACTCATGCCCGGACCATTGACTCGTCGGAGATTTCTCGGCACGTCCGTCCCCGCGGCGATCTCGATGATCTCACTGTCCTCTCAGACAGTCGCGCGGGCGGCGGATTCCCTTGCCTCGACATTGGCCTCTGCATCGCTGACCTCGATATCGCTGGCCGAGGGTCTGTGGCTGTTCCAGGGTGATGGCGGCAACGTCGTGGCCGCCGGCGGCCCAGATGGCGTGCTGCTGGTGGATAGCGGGCTGCCGGAGCAGAGCTCTGAGCTCGCGCGGCGGGTTGCAGCGCAGTGCGGCAGTCCTCGCGTGCACACCCTGCTCAACACTCACTGGCACTGGGACCATACCGGTGGCAACGAAGTGTTCGCCAGGTCCGGAGCCACGATCATCGCCCATGAGAACACCCGGCTGTGGCTGGGCACGCAAGTCATCTCGAAGTGGCAGAACCGCACCTATCCGCCCCGTCCGGCGCGTGCGCTGCCGGCGAAGACGTTCTTCTACGGCAGCCAGAAGCTGACCTTTGGCAGGCACGACATCGAGTATGGCTACCTGCCGCAGGCGCACACCGATGGCGACATCTATGTGCGCTTCCCGAACGAGAACGTGCTGGTTGCCGGAGGCATTGTCAGCGGCGGCACTTTCCCGATTTGCGATTACTGCACCGGCGGCTGGCTGGGCGGCATGATGGCTGCCTTGAAAAAGCTCATCGCGATGGCCGATTCCGGCACGCGCATCGTCCCGGGGCTGGGGCCGATCCGCACTCGCGCCGACATGGAGGCGCAGCTGGAGCTGTGTTACACCGTGCTGACGCGCATTGGCCAGAGCTACTACAAGGGCCAGACCTGGCAGGAGCTGCTCGCCTCGAAGCCGACGCGCGAGTTCGATGCGCAGTGGGGCGACCCCTCGCTCTTTCTGCAGACCGCCTATGAGGGTGCGTGGCTGCACATCAACGAGATCCGGCGGGTCACGCGATGAGATCGCTATCCGCACTGCTGTGGGCGGGAATGGCAAGTTTGGCGTTGGATGCCACCTCGGTGGCCTCGGCGCCCATCGGGGCGCCGGATGCGGCCGTGCGCTCCAACTGGCACCTGCTCGAGGACTACTGTGAGAAATGCCACAACGCCACGGATTGGGCTGGTGGCGTCGCATTCGACACCATGACGCCGGATGCCGTCCCCGCGGATGCGGCCATCTGGGAGAAAGCGATCCGCAAGCTGGGCGGCTCGATCATGCCGCCGCCGGGCAAACCGCAACCCGACCCGGCGGCGCGTCGCGCCATGGTGCTTGCGCTGGAGAACGATCTCGACCGAACCGCGCACAGCCATCCGGATCCCGGCAGCGTGCAGCTGCATCGCCTGAATCGGACTGAGTACGCCAATGCCGTCCAGGAGATGCTCGGCCTCACGATCGACCCGGCGGCATTGCTGCCCCGCGACGACAAGGCGGACGGTTTCGACAACGTCGCCGAAGTATTGAAAGTGTCGCCCGCCTTTCTCGAGCAGTACCTGTCGGCAGCGCGCCAGGTGAGCGTTCAGGCAGTCGGCAACCCCCATGCGCGCACGATGAGCACCGTCTATCCCGGTGCCCCCGATGCTGGCGAGTACGTCCACAAGGAAGGACTGCCGCTGGGGACGCGCGGCGGCATGCTGATCGAGCACGATTTCCCGGCCGACGGCGACTACGAGATCAGCATCAACGGCCTGGTCGGCGCCGGTTATGTGTGGGGGGTGATGGATGAGAACACTCTCATCATCACCGTCGATGACCGGAAGGTGTTCGAGCAGAAGCTCGGCGGAGACAAGGACCTGGCCGCCGTCGATGTCCAGCAGGCCGTGGCTGTCGGGGAGATCAACGGGCGCTTTCAGCACATCCGCCGTCACTTCACGGCCGGCCCGCACCGCATTGGCATCACTTACCTGGAGAAAACCGCCGCCGAGTCCAACGAGATCCTGCATCTGTTCGTGCCCGTCGTGGGCATGTCCAACAACGTGAATGGCAACTCGCCGGGGCCGCGCATGCAGAGCGTGGAGATCAAGGGTCCCCTGGCGGCAGAGGGAGTCAGCGAGACACCCAGTCGCAAGCGGATTTTCGTGTGTTATCCGCGCAGCGCTGCCGAAGAGCTCCCCTGTGCGCGCAAGATCTTCACGCGCGTCGCCGAGCAGGCCTTCCGCCGTCCGCTCACGAGCGAGGACCTCGAAGGCGCGCTTTCCTTCTACGCGCAGGGTCGCAAGGCCGAAGGCTTCGATGCGGGCATTCAGAAAGGCCTGATGGCCATTCTGGTAAGCCCGAAATTCCTCTATCGGGACCACGCCCCGCCGCCAGGCACCGCGCCCGGTTCTGAATTCCGGCTGAGCGATGCGGACCTCGCCTCACGGCTGGCCTTCTTTCTGTGGAGCGGGCCGCCGGATGAGGAGCTGATCCGGCTCGGTGCCAGCGCTCAGCTGCATCGCCCGGACGTGCTCGATGCCCAGGTGCGCCGCCTGCTGGCCGACCCGCGTGCGCATTCGCTGACCACCGACTTCGCCTTCCAGTGGCTGAACGTGCACGGGCTGCAGCTCGTGGATCCGGATCCGAACCTGTTTCCGGAGTACATGCCCGATCTGATCGATGACTTCAGCCGTGAGCTGGAGTTGTTCGTCGGCAGCGTATTCGAGCACGATCAACCGATCACGGATCTGCTGAGCGCCGACTACACTTACGTGAACGAGCGATTGGCGTTGCACTACGGCATCAGGGGGGTGCGCGGAGGCGAGTTCCGGCGCGTCACACTGCAACATCCTTATCGGCGCGGCCTCCTGGGCAAAGGGGCCTTTCTGATGGCGACTTCCTACGCGAACCGCACCACACCGGTGCTGCGCGGTGCGTTCGTGCTCGAGAAGTTTCTCGGCACGCCGCCTGAGGCGCCGCCGCCGGGGGTGCCGGCGTTCCAGGAGACGCAGGAAGGCGGAAGAGCCCTCACCGTACGCGAGCGCATGGAGGCTCACCGCAGCAACCCGTCCTGCAACGCCTGTCACGGAATTATCGACCCCATCGGCATGGCGCTCGAGAATTTCAACGCCATTGGCCAGTGGCGCGAGAAGGACATCGATGCGGGGGTGCCCGTGGATGCCTCCGGCAAGATGATGGACGGCACGCCGCTGAACGGGGTGGACGACCTGCGCAACGCGTTGCTGGCGCGCAAAGATCAATTCGCGCGCACGTTCACCGAGAATCTGATGACGTTCGCGTTGGGCCGAACGCTGCAGTATTACGACATGCCGACCGTACGCGCCATCGTGCGCGCTGCGGCTACGCAGGATTACCGCCTGTCCTCGATCGTTCTGGGCATCGTCCATTCGGACGCCTTCCAGAAGGAGAGAGCAGCGGAGGCCCCGCGCGCGGCCGAACAGAAGGTCGCATCGCGCGAGTGAGGAGAACAGCGATGTTCATTACCCGCAAGCACATCAAGCGCCGCACCGTCCTGAAGGGATTGGGCGCCTCGGTCGGACTGCCGTTGCTGGATGCGATGGTGCCCGCCGGGACCGCGCTCGCCCAGACCGCGGCTGCCGCCAGGCCCCGCATGATTTTCGTCTACTTTCCCCATGGGGCCGTCATGGACAAGTGGACGCCGAAGAAGGAAGGGGCGGACTTCGACTTCCCGTACATCCTCGCCCCGCTGCAGCCGTTCCAGAAGCAACTCACCCTCATCAGTGGACTCGAGAACAAGTCGGCAATCGCCGCGCCCGTGCACGCGATCACGCCGGGGACCTGGCTGAGTTGCGTGCCGCCGCGCATCAGTCATGATCCATACGGCGGCGTTACGATCGATCAGATGGCCGCCAGGGCCATCGGCCAGGACACGCCGTTGCCCTCTCTGGAGGTAGCCACGGAAGAGCAGGGCGGCGAAGGCTCCTGCGACCGCAACTATGGATGCAGCTACGGCAAGACGATTGCCTTCCGCACGCCCTCGACGCCCCTGCCGATGGAACACAATCCGCGCAAGCTGTTCCAGCAGCTCTTCGGGCAGGGTGATACAGCCGAGGAACGAGTGGCGCTCATTCACGAGGACCAGAGCGTGCTGGACCTCGTGCGGCACGATGCTGCAGAGCTGGGCAAGACCCTCGGGCCGCGTGACCGTGCCCTTCTCGATGATTATCTCGGGACGGTGCGCGAGATCGAGCGACGCGTCCAGAAGATCGCCAACCGGGACACCTCGAAGCTGCATCTTCCGGATGCGCCCTCGGGAATCCCCAGTGCGTTCGATGAGCACATGCGTCTGATGTTCGACATGATGGCGCTCGCCTTGCAGGCCAATCTCACGCGCATCATCACGTTCATGCAGGCCGCGGAGGTGAGCA
>CAZLYG010000272.1:0-1269 GCA_964563075.1 uncultured Steroidobacteraceae bacterium
CCGGTGAAGGTGACTCCGCCAGCGGTCGGCGTGACCCCCGCGATGACGGGCTTCTCCGCGTGGTACCGCCAGCGGATCTGTCCGGTCTCGCTGTCCAGCGCCGTGACCCAGCCGGTGACGGGACCCACAGGCTCAACTGTGCCGCCAAAGGATGCCTCGTTGGCGGAGTACTTCGTCGTGCCCAGCTTGACGTCGAAGCAGGCGTCCACCGAGCCAGTCACCAGGGTGTTGTTGAGCGGATCAAGCGTAGGCCCGTTCCACTCGACGCCTCCGGCGTAGCCGGGGCACGCACGCACGCCCTGGCGTGTCGGGCTCTTGGGTAACTGCACCATCGTCGTCACGGGTGTCCGGAACAGCACTTCATGAGAGTCCCGGTCGACGGCCGTAACGTATCCGTCCTTGCCGCCGAATGCGACGATGTCGCGGATCTGGCTGTCACGATACAGCACCGGGGCAGCAACGAGGTCCAGGTCCTGCCAGTCCTCGGCGGCAGTCTGGTGCCACCAATGCAAGGCACCCGTGCGCGCATCCAGAACCACGATAGAGTCGGTGAACAGGTTGGCCCCCGGGCGGTAGTCCTTATCGATATCGGGCCACGGGTTGCCCACTGGGACGAACAACTCCCCTGTCGTGTCATCGAGCGTCATGGCGCCCCAGATACCGCCGCCGCCGGTCTTGGCCGTTTTGGGCCGCACCCAGGTCTCTGCCCCGAGCTCGCTGCCCATGGGGATGGTGTTGAATCGCCACAGCTCGCGCCCCGTCTGGGCGTCGTAGGCCATGACGCGCCCGCGGATGCCGAGCTCGCTCCCGGCAATCCCCATGTAGACGATCCCGCCCCAGGCCAGTGGCGCCGCGGAGGCGGCCTCGCCCAGGCGCGGATTGCCGATCACGTCCTTCCAGAGCAACTTGCCGGTGGCGGCATCCAGGGCAATGAGCCGTGCGTCTCCCGTACCGCGGAAGATCCGCCCGTCCATCAGTGCAAGCCCGCTATTGGAGGGCGAGTACCGGTCCTCATCGGGCTCGTAGGTGTATTTCCAGCGCACCGCGCAGGTGGTGGCGTCGATGGCCACCGTCTCCAGGCCGGTGTCGGTGTAGATCACCCCGTCGGCGACCACGAGCCCCGCATGAAACGTTGTCGGGCCATCGATCTGTACACGGCAGACCTCGCCGAGCTCGGCCGCGTTCACGGGAGTGATCTGCTTCAGCGGCGAGAACCGTTGGCCGTCCAGCCGATTGTTGACGGTGAGCCACTGCGCGCCCGGTGCCGAC
>CAZLYG010000272.1:1279-7257 GCA_964563075.1 uncultured Steroidobacteraceae bacterium
CGGATGTGAGCAACGCCACTAACAGCGGGCCGGACAGGAAGGCAAGAATACGTGCGGACAATGGATTTGCCCCGTCGCCGAAAGGTGCCGGATTATCCACGGGCCGGCGCAATCTTGAACGCGCCACCTCTGCGGACGGCCACGGATCGGATAGTCCGTCAATCCTGCGACAGGATCAGCGCGCTGTAGGGCCCGAAGCCGATGTTGCCACTACGATCTGCTGCGTCTGCGGGCTGTTGGTACCCTGGGTGGCGTCCAGTCGCCGAGCGCAACTATCGAGCCTGCCTCTTTTACCCGTACCACGTACTTCGCGTCTGCGGTCACGAATGTCCCTTTCTGGTGGATCGCGAGCGAGTGGTACGCTGCATCGTAAAACGACACCTGGTAGCGACCAGTCAGTTCAAGGGCGCGTGACACTGAGGGTTGTGACAGTGGGACCTCGTCCAACCCGAACTTCATCAGCGCCGATATCCACGCAGAAGCGTGCTGCGGGAACCGGCGCGCAACCGTATTGCCAACCTCATAGAGCCAGAGTTCGGGTACGAGCGCGTAGACCTCGTCATCCAAGATGGCTGATCGCAGGAGCAGAGCTTTGTCCGCGTTCGGCTCATCCTCTGGCGGCAGCACCCATTTGAGAAGTACCGACGCGTCAGGCACCACCAGCGGCGCTGGCATCAGTGACCGTGTTCCCTGTCTTCGCGAACCCAGCGTGCAACTTCTTCGGCGGCTACCTTCGGCAACTGCGTGCGCAGCGATTCCATCTCGCGAATCGCGTCTATGCGTCTGCGTCGGACCACCCATGATCGCAAGGCGTCATTGATTGTACGGCTGCGCTCGCCCGCGGGTACCCTCGCCAAGAACCCCCACGTATCCTCGTCGATCATCACGTTGATGCGTTTGCTCATGGGCTCGAATGCCTCGTATATCAGTGTGTATAGTATTACACACCGAGGACCATCGTGCACCCTGAATGCTTCTGATGCGCCGGATCTGATCGGGGCAACGCCCGGAGGGAGACTAGTTTGCCACGTAGTAGTGGAACACGACCTCACGCTGGTCCGCCGATTCCTGCGCCGTGACCACGAACGTGGTGTTGTTGAGCCAGTCGTAGGCGCCCTTGGTCTCCGCCTCGACATACGCGATCGCGCGGTAATAGCCATCGGGCCGGCGATAACCCACGTGCTCCATGTAGATCCACTCGCCGTTGTCCGCTTTGAGCATGAAGTGCGCGTCGACATCGCGAATCTTGTCCGAGCGCACGGTGTCGTACTGGCCGCCGCTGTCGGCATATACGGTGGCGTTCAGGCGTGCGCCGCGGACTTCCCCGGAGACGATGTCCTGATAGCGGAAGGCACCCTTGGGCGTCGGGGAGACCTTCGGCGGGTCGTAGTGCGCGGTCAGCGCAAAGGCGTATTCGAGCCGCACCTCGCCCTGGATTTTCGTATCGGTTTTCGGAACGACGAAATCGCGCATGGCAGTGGCCCTTAGAGCACTTCGTAGTAGGTGAACACCGTGTGGTCCGGGTTGCTTTGCCGTTTGCAATCCGCAACGAACACGGTCCGGTTCATCCAGTCGTGCGGACCGCTCGGCGCGGTGAACACCGGCGTTGCGCGAAAGCGCGTCCATCCCGCCGCTTGCGGATCGGCAGGAGGCAGAAGCGGTTGACCCGGCTCGGGCCGCGCCTGAAACCGCCGCATGGTGCCGCGGTTGTGGATGAAGATCAGCGCCCCGTCAGAGGCCTCGAACATGTAGTACGTGCTGAAGGTCGTCTTGTAGTAGTCGGCGCCGCTGTGCGGCAGGACCCGTCCCTGCAGTCGCGGTCCCCAGATCTCACCGCCGCCGACTGACGTGTAGCCGCGCCCGGTTGGGGACGTAATGGAGTTGATCATGACGCGGTCGGCAAAGAAGACGGTCGCCGAGAAGGCCCACCGCAGCCCCACCTTGGGGACTTTGGGGTCTGGCGCCCCGTAGTAGGTGGCCTGAGCCGACGGCGCTCCGCCCGCCGCAGCACCGCCTTCAGGGCTCGCTGCACCACCGCCTTCGGCGCTTGCCGCGCGAGTGATGCTCGCTCCCAGTGCCGCTCCGGCTCCCGCTGTAGCGGCGGCGCCGAGGAAGTTGCGGCGACTCATCGGCGCCGCCTCCGCGTCGCCCGCGAATTCTGCAGTCATCGTCCCCCCTCGATCTTCTTGCCTTAAGCAGCCTTACCAGGTCAGGTCGTCCGGC
Source organism: uncultured Steroidobacteraceae bacterium (assembly GCA_964563075.1). Taxonomy (GTDB): domain Bacteria; phylum Pseudomonadota; class Gammaproteobacteria; order Steroidobacterales; family Steroidobacteraceae; genus 13-2-20CM-66-19. The sequence goes on from CAZLYG010000272.1 coordinate 3,503, forward strand.
ACCACGAAGTCCTTGTAGGGATCGTTCGGGTCGACGGTGTTCTCGGCTTTATCCAGCGGAATGACGGCATGCTCATCGCGCTCGCGAATTCTCGGCACCGCTTCAGCGGGCACCAGGGCATAGCTTCCCCTGAAGCGGACGATGGCCAGCTCGCCCCTGCTCAAGCGATTGCGCAGCTCCGTGGTGATCGGAATGCGGCGGATCGTGGCGCCGTCGACGAAACTGTAGGAGTCATCGCTCTCCACTTTCGGGAGGGCGACCTGCTCGACCATCTGGTTGACCTGCGCGCGGCGGGCCTTTCTTTCGGCCTTCTCCTGCTGGCGCCTCGCCAGCTCCTGGTCACGGGCGGCCTTGGCGGCCTGTGCTTGCTGCGCGGCGGATTTTGCGGCGTTCTCGGGCGGCTTGCGCTGCTTGAACTGGCGGGCCTGCTGCTGGGCCGCCTGTTTCGCCTGGCGCTCGGTGACCAGGCCGGCTGCGATCAGCTGATCGCGCAATGAAGAGCTCATGGCTCGCTCGCACTTCGCCGCAATGAGGGGCGCCTATCATACCGCCTTGGTCCGCCCGGCCCCATCCGGCCGCTCAGCGCTGCAGGGCCTCCGCCAGCGGGCGGTCCACCAGATTGTCGTTGAACCAGTTCGGGTACACGGCAGCGAGCGGCGTAGCCGCATCCAGCTCGGCCAGCTCTGCCGGCGTCAGCTTGACGTTGACCGAGCCGAGATTGTCCTCGAGCTGCTGCAGCTTGCTGGCGCCAACGATGACGCTCGTAACCGCTTGCCGCGACAGCAGCCACGCCAGCGCCACTTGCGCGACACTGGCTGAATGGCTCGCAGCGATGGCCCGCAGTCGATCGACCACGCGAAAGCCGTGTTCCTTGTCAAAAGGCAGTAGGTCGAACCCCGAGTACCGGTTGCCGGGGTCGGTAAGATTCTCCCGCGTGTACTTGCCGGAGAGAAACCCCGAGGACAGCGGGCTCCAGACGGTCAGCCCGAGCCCGTAGCGGCGCATCATCGGGATGATGTCGCGCTCCACGTCGCGCCCGAGCAGGGAGTAGTGCGTCTGGCCGTGAGTGAAGGGCGCAAGACCGTTGGCTTTCTGGATCTCCAATGAGGCGGCGACCTTCCAGGCCGACCAGTTGGAAAATCCGAGATAGCGCACTTTGCCCGCACGGACGACAGCATCGAGAGCCGCCAGCGTCTCCTCGAGCGGCGTGTTGCGGTCCTCGCGATGCACGATGTACAGATCGATCCAGTCCGTGCCCAGGCGGCTCAGGCTCTGGTCCACCGACCAGAGAATGTGGCGTCGGCTCAAGCCCGCCTGCGTCAACGGCTTGCCCGTGCGGAAGCCCACCTTGGTGGCGATGACCACCTCGCTGCGCTTAGGTTTCAGGGCCTGGCCGAGCAGCGCCTCGGACTCCCCGCCCGCATAGCCGTCGGCCGTGTCGAAGAAGTTGACCCCTGCCTCCAGAGCCCGGCCCACCAGCGTCGCTGCTGCCTGCGCGCCGACCTTGTAGATCGCCTGCAGATCCTGGTTGCCGGCCGTAAAGGTCATCGCGCCGAAGGCGAGCCGGGAGACGGGGAGGCCGGTAGTGCCGAGAGTCGTGTATTGCATGAGATCAGCCCGCGCGGCTCGAGGCCGCCCAGATGTTGAGATCGCCCTCCAGGGCGTGATGATCGATCCGCTGCAGCTCCCCGGCGCTGAACTGCACGTTTCGCAGTGCGCCGAGGCACTCTTCGACCTGCTCCCAGCGGCTCGCTCCGATCAGCGCGCTGGTGACCGCCGGCTGGCGTAGCACCCAGGCGATCGCCATCTGCGCCAGGCTCTGCCCGCGCTCGCGCGCAATCTGGTCAAGTGCGCGCACGTTTGCGAGATTGCGCCCCTGCTCGATCCAGCGGTTGAGCAGCGAATACGACGGCTGGTGGATCACGAATGGAACCTTCAGCTCGCGCAGCAGGGCGGCAGCCTCCCGCGTGCGCTGCGGCCCATACGAAGAGATTCCAACATAGAGCGCGCGGCCGCTGCTGACGGCGGTGGCGAGCGCACCCATCGTCTCTTCCAGTGGAGTGTTCGGGTCGTAGCGATGCGAGTAGAAGATGTCGACATAGTCGAGCTGCATGCGCCGCAGGCTCTGCTCGAGGCTGGCGAGCAGATACTTGCGCGAGCCCCACTCTCCATAGGGTCCCGGCCACATCAGATACCCGGCCTTGGTCGAGATGATCAGCTCGTCGCGGTACCCCGCGAGATCGGTAGCGAGGATGCGCCCGAAGTTCTCCTCGGCCGAGCCGGGCGGTGGCCCGTAGTTGTTGGCGAGATCGAAATGCGTGATGCCGCGATCGAAGGACTTCAGCACCATCTCGCGGCTGCTCTCGAAAGAGCTGCTGCCGCCGAAGTTCTGCCACAGACCGAGAGAGATGCGGGGCAGCTGCAGGCCGCTCTGCCCGCAGCGGGCGTAGGGCATTTGCTGATAGCGGTCATCTGCGGCCTGATGCATGAGTGCCTCCTGCGGTCAGAGCTTCACGGCGCGTCCGGTTCTGGCCGACTCGTAGATCGCCATCATGATGCGTACGTCGCGCAGGCCTTCCTCACCGGATACCTTGCTCGTCCGGTCCTCGAGGATGCAGCGCGCGAAGTCATCCATCTCCGCGGCGAACTGGTCACCGCTGGGTCGAGCGATCTGCTTGCCGTCGCTGCGTTCGCCATGATTGCCGTCATACAGGAACGCCGGGTCGAGCTCGAACCAGCCGCGCTCGGCCGTGCCGCGCAGGCGGGTCGCCGTCGGCATATTGTAGCTGGCGCTGCACACGGCCAGCGTGCCGCTTGGAAACTGCGCCTGCCAGGTCATGGTCTCGTCGACTTCGGCGAACTTGACCGGGTCGGTCTTGCTTTCGAGGGCAGTGACTACGCTGGGCTCCTCGCCGGTGATGTAACGGGAAGCCTGCAGGGCATAGATGCCGACGTCCATCAGGGCGCCGCCGCCGGAGAGTGCATGCTTGAGCCGCCATTGGTCCGGTGCGCCGACGTCGATGCAGAACTGCGCCTCGACCAGCCGCAGCGCGCCGAGCTCGCGCTCGTGTGCGATGCGCACACACTCGAGATTGTTGGGCTCGAACTGGCAGCGATAGGCCACAGCGAGCTTCACATTAGCCGCCTTGCAGGCGTCGATCATCTGCTGGCACTTCTCGACCGACACCTCCATCGGCTTTTCGCAGATGACGTGCTTGCCGGCGGCCGCTGCCTTCAGGGTCTGCTCGGCATGCTGCGCGTTCGGCGTGACGATGTAGATGACATCGATGTCCTTGTTGTGGGCGAGCCGGTCCATCGTGTCGTAGCTGTAGACGTTGCCGGCCGCAATGCCGTACTTCGCCTGCCATCGGCCCGCTTTCTGCGGGTTGTCGGTGATGAGGCCGGATAAGCGGCAGTGTTCGGTCTTCAGCAGTGCAGGGGCGATCTGGTGCTCGCTCAGATTGCCGAGTCCGCAGATCGCGAAGCCGAGCTTGCGTGCCGCCGCTGCCCGCGTGCGCGCCGCTGCGGCGCCCACGGCGAGTGGCACCGCTGCTGCGGCGGTGGCCCCCAGAACGAACTCCCGCCGTGACGGTCTATCCACGTTGCGAAACTCCTGCGGCGAAGATGAATGCAAAAAAAGGCCCGGACATCGCCGGGCCTTTTCTTGCGCGCGTGACGCTGGTGCGCCCGTGACGCTTATAACAACCTTACCAGCGGTCGCGACCGCCGCCACCTCCGCCGCCACCGCCACGGTA
>CAZLYG010000273.1:0-6304 GCA_964563075.1 uncultured Steroidobacteraceae bacterium
ATCGGCCGGCGTCGATGAGACCGCGTGGGTGCAGACGAGCTACCTGATTGCCGAGATCATCGTGATCCCGCTGTCCGGCTGGCTCACGCGGGTGATGTCGACGCGCTGGCTGTTCTGTGTTTCGGCCATCGGCTTTACGGCGGCGAGTCTGCTGTGCGGCGCCGCATGGGACATCCACAGCATGATCGTGTTCCGCGCCCTCCAGGGATTTCTGGGCGGCACGATGATTCCAACGGTGTACACGACCGCGTTCATCTACTTCAACGGCAACCAGCGCGTAATCGCTGCCGCCACTGTAGGCACTATCTCCTCGCTCGCTCCGACGCTCGGCCCTACGATCGGTGGCTGGATCACGGACAATTATTCCTGGCACTGGCTGTTCTTCGTCAATCTCGTGCCGGGGATTTTCGTCGCGATCGTCGTGCCGCTGCTGGTGCACATTGACAAGCCCAATCGGGCCCTGCTGCGGGGCGCCGACTACGTGGGCATGGTTCTGATGGCCCTCTGCCTGGGATGTCTGGAATACACGCTGGAGGAAGGCGAACGCTGGGACTGGTTCAGCGACGACACCATACGCGCTACGGCGTGGATCGCGGGGCTGGCGGGCTTGGCGTTCATCTGGCGTAGCCTGAGGCACGCGCAGCCGATCGTCGACTTCACCGCACTCAGGATTCGCAACTTCGGACTCGGCTCGCTGCTATCGTTCATGAGCGGGATCGCAATCTTTGCCACGATCTATTTGACGCCGCTGTTTCTTGGTCGGGTGCGCGGCTTCAGCGCCTTGCAGATCGGACTCGCGGTGTTCTCAACCGGGCTCTTCCAGGTCAGCGCGATTCCGCTCTACACCGCACTCGCCCGGCGCGTTGACCTGCGGTGGCTGATGATGTTCGGCTTTTTGTGTTTCACCTCGAGCATGTGGGCGTTCGCGCCGATCACGCACGAGTGGGGCTGGCGGGAATTACTGTTACCGCAGGCCTTGCGCGGCTTCGGCCAGCAATTCGCGCTCGCCCCGGTGATTACGCTTGCACTGGGCAGCCTCGCACCGCAACGCCTCAAGCTCGCCTCCGGGCTGTTCAATCTGATGCGCAATCTCGGGGGTGCGATCGGCATCGCGGTCTGCGGCACGATTCTCAATGACCGCTCTAATCTGCATTTCCTGCACCTCGCCGAGGGACTCACTAGCAGTAACCCGAGCGCGCAGGCGTTTCTGGCACAAGTGACCGCTGCAAACGCCGCCCGCTGGAGTGGTGACACCGTGCACGCCGCCACGGCGGCCGTACGGCAGCTCTGGCTGCTGACGTACAGGGAAGCGCAGACTCAGGCTTTCGCTGACGCGTTTCTGGCGATCATGGGCTGCCTGGCCTTCGCGACCGTCCTCATCCCGCTCATGCGGAAGGTGCTGCCGCCGAGCGCACCGTCTCCGGATGCGCACTGAACCGACGAGAGTGCTCCCGCCGCTCGAGCCAACACTTGCATTCTTGATTACAGGCGCAACAATCGGTGGCTCAGATGAATCAAAACTACTGCGTATTCCAGGTGACAGGTGGCTTCTGCGGCATCGCCTGGAGTAAAACAGGGATCACGCGGTTGTGTCTGCCGACCCGCACTGCCGCGGCCGCGACACGCATGCTGCTGCGGCGCGCGCCTGACGGTACCCCCGGCACTCCTCCGCCGGAGGTGGCGGAGACCGTCACCGCCGTTGAGCGCTATTTCAGGGGAGAGCGGGTGGACTTCTCGAGCGCCCGGCTCGAGATCGGCGGCCAAGGAGATTTCCCGCGGCGAATCTATCAGGCACTGCGCAAGGTCGGCTGGGGACAGACCACGACCTATGGGGCCTTGGCAAAGGAGATTGGCGCAGACCCTGAAGCGGCACGCGAGGTCGGTGAAGCGATGGGGCGCAACCCCGTTCCTCTCATCATCCCGTGTCACCGGGTGCTGGCCGCTGGGGGCAAGCTGGGCGGGTTTTCTGCGCCCGGCGGCACCTCGACCAAGATTCGCATGCTCGAGCTGGAGGGAGCTCGCCTCGACGGCGCGCACTCATCGCAACAATCCCTGTTCTGAGCCCGACCGCTGTCCACCAGCGATTTCGCCGCAACGTGATCTTCAGACTCGCGCTCCCGGATGGAGCGCCACAGATTTCTGATCATCCGGCCCTGAATCCTCGCAACGGCTTCCTGCAACGGCGGGGCTTGCTCCTGCTGCGTGTGTTGCGTGAGGTGATCGTTGGCACGGCTTCGGACGCCAACAAGGTCCCCAACGCAACTGCGGTGCGCAAACAACGTTCGAGAACGCGCTCAATGGCCCTGGCATGCCTGTACACGGTCGGTCTCCTCGCGTTACGCTTAAAATGAGACTGGGGTAGAATCCACCAAACCAGCATGCAAAAAAGAAAGCGAAGCGCCAACGGGAAGGAATCCGACGGACGGAAGTCAGTTGGTCGTCCGCGTGCGGTGCCAGCGCCGAGGTCTTACACGCCCACGTGGCTCGTGATCTTCGGCGCCAACCTGCGCAGGACAAGAAAGCGCCAGCAGCTCTCGGTGGAGCAGCTCGCCGACAAAACGAAAAATCAGCCCGATTTCGTCAAAAGAGTCGAAAATGGTGAGGCGCCGGAATTGGACCTCATCGCCGTGCAATCCTTCGCAACCGCGTTGGACGTCGAATACACGGATCTCACGAAGGGGTGCGATCGTCCGGGGGGCGTCTGAGCAGATCCTCTGCCGCGCAATCCAGGCCATTGGCGATGGCTTCCAGATTGGCCAGGGTGATGTTCATCGTGCCCTGTTCGACGTTGCTGATGTAGGTTTTGCTGAACCCGCACAGTCCGGCCAGCTGCTGCTGAGTGAAGCCCCGGGCCTTGCGCAGTCTCCTCAAGTTGGTCGACAGTCGCCAGAGAATTTCCGGACTGGCTTTCCGGTTCTGGTGGCCCATCTTGATATTCGAGAGGCAGTGTATTGCGCAGTATATGCCCTCGACAGCGAGGCCGGCCAGCTTAGATCCATTTGAAAGCGCGCGCAATCACGAGGAGAAGTGCCCCGGCGAGACTGAACCACATGGTTATCGCCCAAACCTTCGCCGCCGCCAAAGCGTCTTTGATGCTCGCGATGTCGGCACGCAGCTCGGTGTTGGAAGTCGTGAATTCCTTACGCTGCTCGCTGGCGGAAGCTGTGAATTCCTTACGCTGTTCGCTGGCGGAAGCTGTGAATTCCTTGCGCAAGGTGTCGGTGGAGGCCGCGATCTCCTTGCGCAAGGTGTCGGTGGAAGCCGCGATCTCCTTGCGCAAGGTGTCGGTGGAAGCCGCCATCTCCTTGCGCAGCGTGTCGGTGGAAGCCGCCATCTCCTTGCGCAGCTCGGCTTGCATGCCATCCATTCGCTGTACCAGAAATGTTGTGTTCTGATCGAGCTTGTCACGGAGTGCGTCGAGCCGCTGATGGCTGGTACGAACCTCGGTCTTGAGGTCCGTTACGTCAGACTGAAGATGGCTGACATCCGAACGCAGCGCGCCGAGCTGATCTGACATGTGGGCTTCGCCCGGATCGCTACTCACTGGCATGGCATGCTCCTCCGTAGCGGCGTACCTGGAGACAGTTACGGCATTCATGGATCACCACGGCCTTGTAATCCCTGTGTTGTTTCCGGTGGGAGACTCGACGCTCGTCATCGTCGTCTATATCCTACAGAAAAGCAAGCCTGCAAAAGCTCGCGATACCGTATTTTTTTTGAGTCGTATCAGCTTACTGCATCACGGTGGGAACCGCGCGAAGGCCCCGCGCGCGTCTATCACGCGTGAATGCGAGCTGTGCATGAGCACGCAATTACGCGCAGTTCTCGCCATGCGGGCGCACGCAAAAGCTTTGGATGAGGTGTTGGCTTAAAGCGAGGTGGGATCGCCGATGCGCGCCGCGCAGTCCAAAAGTCAGCCGGCGCGCTCGCGCTGCGTGTATCGCTGCAGGCTTCTGCGGCGGCTTGCATGAGAGGCACGCCCCGAGCTGCGCGTTGCCGCCAACGACTGCAGCAATGCGACGGTCTGTTCGCGGATCACGCGTTTGATCAGGGCGACTCTTTCCGGATTGATCGAATCCCAATTGAGGGCGGTCAGTGCGCTGCGCCGCGCGACCTGAAAAATCATCAGCTGCCCGCTCAGCGCCATCGTCCGGATCAGCGTCTCATCGTCACCCGGCGCGCGCCCGAGCAGCCGGCCCACGATCGTGGAGGTGACACGGGAAATTCGTCTGCTGACGCGCTCGTAGACCATCTGGAAACCGGCGGGCGGCCCCATGCCGGCCTGTTGGCGCGCCATGAATAGCCGCCAGTCGCCAGCTTCCGGGGAGGTGAACATGAGCTCGGCGAGCTGCGCCTGAATCTCACAGAACGCCTCGATGAGGGCCGCATCGTCGGCATCCTCCTCGAGCAGCCGTTCCGTCCGGCTCACGACCTCGGACATGTACTCCCATACACGTGCCACGATGTGCTCGACGCAAGCGAGATACACGCCCTCCTTGCCGTCGAAGTAGTACTGCAGTGCGGGCGCGTTGACTCCTGCGCTGGCTGCGATCTCGCGTGTGGAAGCGCCTTCGAAGCCCCGCTCCCCGAACAGCTTCAGCGCGGTGACGACGATGCGCGCGCGAGTCTCCTCGCCGCGCTGATATCCGCCCTCGACTGCATGCCGATGTTTCGTCGCCTGCCGCATGAATACCGTCGTCTCTCCCGAAAGGGGTAGCCCAAAAATATACCAGTTGACACAAATCTTCCAAGTGGCATATTTCTGCTGGCTGGAACCCCCCTGCGAATAACCTCGATGGATACCCTCGCGACGAGCCCGCCGGCGGAAGCCGACACCCGCAAGAAGCTCCCCAAGCGGCAGATGGTGGTCCTGATCGTTGCCGCCGTGCTCCTGGTCGGGGGCATCATCTGGGGCATCCGCTGGTGGACGGTCGGCCGCTTCATCCAAAGCACCGACGATGCTTACCTGCAGGCTGACAGTGTCACGATCGCACCGAAGGTCTCAGGCTATGTCGCTGAGGTTTACGTTGGCGACAACCAGACGGTGAGTGCCGGACAGCCGCTCGTGCGCCTGGATAGCCGCCAGTACCAGGCCGTGCTCGAGCAGGCCACCGCCACCATTGCGGCGCGGCGCGCAGACATCGAGCGTGGCGAGGCGGAGCTGCGGCAACAGCAGGCCAACATCGTCCAGGCGCGTGCGCAGGTGACCGGCGCCCGCGCCGTGCAGTCATATGCAGCCGCACAAGTGAAACGGTACGAGCCGTTGGTCGCCACCGGCGCGGAATCGGAGGAGCACCTGGCGGAGCTGCGCAACTCGGAGAGCCAGGCAGCGGCGACACTGGCCGCCAACCTTGCTGCAGTGGAATCCGCCGAGCGCCAGCCCGCGACGACGCAGGCGCAGATCGATCAGGCGCGTGCGCAGCTCGAAGCGGCGCAAGCGAGCGTCCGGCAGGCACAGCTCGATATGCAGGACACAGTCGTGCGCAGCACGTTGGCGGGGCGCGTCGGCGACCGCACCGTGCGAGTCGGGCAATTCGTGCAGCCTGGCACCCGGCTGATGACCATTGTGCCGGTGCAGGACGTGTACCTCACTGCGAACTTCAAGGAAACGCAGATCGGGCTGATGCGAGCCGGCCAGCCCGCGACGATTCGCGTGGATGCGTTGTCGGGCACGGAGCTGCATGGTTCTGTGGTCAGCTTCTCGCCGGGGACCGGCTCACAGTTCGCCTTGCTGCCACCCCAGAACGCGACGGGGAACTTCACAAAGATCGTGCAGCGCATTCCGGTGAAAATCCGCATCGACTCGGGCGCGGAGACCCGCAGCGTGCTGCTACCCGGGTTATCCGTAACCGTCTCCGTCGATACCCGCAGTGGGCGCGCCTCCGAACAGCGGCTCGAGAAAGAGAACGCGCGGTGATTGAGGAGAAGGCCACCCTCACGGACTGGATCGCAGTCGTCGGCGGTGCCCTCGGCGCGCTGATGGCGACGCTCGACATCTCGATCACCAACTCTGCCCTGCCGCAGATTCAGGGCTCGGTGGGTGCGACGGGTACGGAAGGTACCTGGATCTCCACCGGTTACCTGATGTCCGAAATCGTGATGATCCCGCTGGCGGCGTGGCTGACGCGGGTCTTCGGGCTACGTCAGTTTCTCCTGGGGAACACGATACTGTTCACCGTGTTCTCGGTGATGTGCGGGCTCTCGCACAGCCTGCCGCAGATGATCATCGGACGCATCGGCCAGGGATTTACAGGTGGTGCGATGATTCCCACGGCGCAGACCATCGTGCGCACGCGCCTGCCGC
>CAZLYG010000273.1:6314-7239 GCA_964563075.1 uncultured Steroidobacteraceae bacterium
CTCGATCTACACCATCAACATCAAGTGGAACGGGCCTGCCGCGCCACCAGCTGCCGGTGGGCATGACCCTGTTTGGATTGATCGTGCTGCTCGGACCGTTGCTCGGCCCCGTGCTGGGCGGCTGGCTGGCAGAGAACATCGACTGGAGCTGGTGCTTCTTCGTCAACCTGCCGGTAGGCGTTGCGCTCGTGATGCTGCTGTATGCCGGCCTCCCCAAGAGCAAGCCGGACTGGCATTCCTTCGTGAACGGCGACTGGCTGGGCATCGCCGGCCTGGCTATGGGCCTGAGCTCGCTCACGGTCGTGCTGGAGGAAGGCCAGCGGGACAACTGGTTCGACTCCCGCATGATCGTGTGGTTATCGTTGCTGTCGGCCGTCGGCATCGCCACGCTCGCAGCGGGCCAGTTCGTCGCCAAGAAGCCCGTGGTGCGGCTCAGCCTGCTGAAGAACAAGACCTACGCGAGCGTGATCTTCATCGTGTTCACCATCGGCGCGGGCCTGTACAGCATTTCCTACCTGATTCCGCAGTTCCTGGGGATCATCGCGGGCTACAACGCCGAGCAGGCAGGAGGAATCATGCTGCTGGCGGGGCTGCCGGCGTTCCTGCTGATGCCGATATTGCCGCGCATGCTCGGTACCCTGGATGCCCGCATGATGGTGATCGCGGGCCTGCTCTGCTTTGGCGTGAGCTGCATGTTGGACATCTCACTGACGGCCGAGAGCGTCGGACACGACTTTTACGGCTCGCAGCTGTTGCGCGGTGTCGGCCAGATGCTCGCCTTCATGCCGCTCAACCAGGCCTCGATGTCTGCCGTTTCCAGGGAGGAAGCCGGCGATGCCGCGGGCCTGTACAACATGGCCCGCAACCTGGGCGGGTCGGTGGGCCTCGCTCTACTGGGTGTCTATATCGACCGGCGCAACGCCTT
>CAZLYG010000274.1:0-7227 GCA_964563075.1 uncultured Steroidobacteraceae bacterium
CGCTCCCGCCGGGCTGGACGAGTGGGACAGCTTATTCCTGAAATACCTGTACGTGACCGACGGGGCTCTGAAGGCGCAGCGTTCGGCCATAGGCTGGAACATGGTACGCGATCTCGTCCGGTGAGCCGCGCAGAGCACCACCCGCCTCGCGCCAGGACGGCACGAGGCGGGTCCGATTGGACTCAGGGCGCCGAGAACTTGTAGACGCCCTGGATGGCGATCTCCGAGAGGTTATCGCCATAGCTCGGCGTGGGCTGTGTGCCGCGCAGCAGCTCGGCGGCTTGCGCGCTGTCATAGCGGAATTCAGCGCGCAGCTCGAAGCTCTTCACTGGCGCATAACCGAACGTGACCGTGCCTTCCCACAGGTGCTGTTGCACTCCCGTTGCAAACGCATCCTTGTCATCGAAGTATTCGATACGGGTCGACACGCGCCACTGGTCGTTGAACGCGTAGTTCACATATCCGGCCACTCCGCCCCAGGTGGCCGAATGGGTGTGGCCCAGCGTGTCCGTCACACCGTCCTGCTGTTGATCCCAGTCGGCATTGACGATGAATGTCAAAGCGGAAGTGGCATTGTATGTGGCCACGACGTCAATCAGGGTGCGGTCCGCGTCGATGCTGCTGTAGCTTCCCGCCTTGCCGAAATAGGCTTGTGCCGTCAGCGAGAAGATCTTGTTGGGCGTCCAGGCGACACCGGCCTCTCCTGTCTTGGAGCCGAAGTCCGTCGAGGTGGTGTTCCACCCGTTATTGACGCCGGCGATCAGGTTGATGGTGTCGGTCGCCGCGTAGGTCGCGCGGAAGCCCGTGTGCGTGAGGGGCTCCGACTCGAAGAACAGCAGTGATCGCGAGAAGTTCGTGTTGGTCGTCGGGTTGATCACCTCGGCGCCCGCCAGCGTGACGAACTTGCCGCCGATCAGCGTGAGCGGGCCGGTGACGTATTGCACAAAGGCCTGCCGCACATCGAAGGTACCGCTGCCGCCCTCGGCCGCATTGAGAATCTTGGCGTCCTCGCCGGCGATCACATCGACCAGTGCACCGAAGCCGGTCTTCGGCTGGTAGGCGATCTGGAACCCGGCCTCATCGAGTTGGAAGGTGTTGTGGCGGGTGTCGAACTGATGCAGTGGGAGTCCCACCACCTCGCCGTCCGACAGCGCGCCTCCCGGATAGCCGTTCGAAGCGTAATACGAGGCCGCGACGTACCCGCTGGTGGTGAGGCCCCAGGCGGTGAGCGTATCGGCGAGGCTGGGAACCGCAGGCGCGGGGGCAGCGGGAGTTGCGGGGGCGTCCGCAGCGCTGGCCACCCCTCCCACAGCGAGCAGACCAATGACCGACAGACCCCTTGAGAATCTCATTCTGAATCCTCCAGCGTGGCAAAAGTGCGACAGTGTTTGCGGCCATTTACGCCGCGTTTTCTTCGGGCAAATTCCTGCCGCTCGCCGTTTGACGGCGAAATGCAACAGCGTCAGGACGCGTCAGTGAATGCAGCAAGTGTGCCAGCGAGGGCGGTCGGCGACCCTGAGGATGTCCGGCCCCGCCCGCGCTACCCGGTCAGCGCGGAATGCCTGAAAACACGGGAGATTTGTCGCAGTTGCCGGTGCTCATGCGAGTGCGTGCACGATCGCTCGAGCGGCCTATCGCCCGTAGGCCGGAACAGCTGCGCACCAGGGCGGTGCGGTGGGGACGGACTCCCGCACCTTTGTGGGTCAGCGGCGCCCCGGATCAGCGCGCCTTGGCGGGGTCGTTGCTGACAGCCTTCAGGTGCTCCGTCAGCATGCATGCCGGGGGTGCGCTGTTGATCAGGATGGCCTGCTTTTTTACGAACGAGAGCATGCCGCCGCGGCCGCCCAGGCCGGAGAATTTGAACGATTCCCACTCGGCGGCGCCGTAGCCGGCGAATGTCAGGAAGGTGTCCTGCACACTGACCACGCCGGCGTCGATCCGATCCGCGATGCGGCGCGCTTCCTCCACGGTGCCTGCCATGACGGCCGCCGATAACCCGAAGTAGGTGTCATTCGCCAGCTGCACGGCCTCGTCCTCGGTGCGATAGGCCATCACGGGCATGACCGGACCGAATGTCTCATCCCGCATGATCTGCATCTGATGCGTGACGCCCGTCAGGATCGTGGGCCGCATGTACAGCCCGCCTCCCAGGTTGAGCACCTTGCCTCCGCAGCGCAGACGCGCCCCTTTGGCCAGCGCGTCCTCGATATGGGACGCCACGATCTGCGCCTGGCGCTCGAAGATGAACGGGCCGATGTGGCCGCCGTGCGGGTCCGGATAGTTGAGCTGGATCTGTTCGGCCTTCGCGGCGAGGCGCTCGATGAACTCATCGTGGACGCTCTCATGCACGTAGACGCGCTCGATCGAGAAGCACACCTGTCCGGTGCTGGTCACGGCGCCGCGCAGCACGGCGCTGGCAGCCTTGTCCAGGTCGGCAGTCCGGGTGATCACCACCGGGTCCTTGCCTCCGAGCTCCAGCATGCACGGAATGAACCGTCGCGCGCAGGCTTCTGCTACTTTGCGGCCGTTGGGCACGCTGCCGGTGAAGTTGACGATGTCGACATTGTCGACGATTGCGGCGCCGGTCTGTCCGTCTCCCACGATGTATCTGCAGACGGCGGCGAGCTCCGGAATCTCTCCGATGCACTGCATGATGGGATCGACGAAGCGCGGCGCGACCTCGCTCGGCTTGACGATCACGGCGCACCCGGCAAACAGGGCGGGAATGGCATGCAGCGTCGACAGCATGAGCGGCGCGTTCCAGGGACCGATGATGCCGGCCAGGGGGTAAGGCTTGAGCAGCGTCGCGTACGAGATGTTAGGTGCGCCGGGCGATACCCCCGAACGCTGCGCTTGGGCGAACACAGCCGGCGCAATCGAGCAATGCCGCAGGATCGAGCCGATCACCATGTCGGGCGCGACCTTGGAAATCTGGCCGTACCCGGTGTCGATGCTGTCGGCCTCGATCAGCCGCGGCTTGCAGGCGCGCAGCTTCTGCGCCCAGCTCCGCATGACCTCGATGCGATGCTCCAGCGTCGCGGCACCCCATGCGGGCTGCGCCGCACGCAGCTGCGAGCAGATCGCCGCGACCTCGTGTGCGCCGGGAGGTGTAATCTCGCGGTCGATCTTGCCGGTGCGTGGATCGCGAACACGGAGTGGCGGTGCTGCGCTCATGGGATGGCCCATCCGGTAATCATTGATTTATCATCGAAGCAAAGTATGGGGCGCTCGCTGACGGCAAGTAAAGGCAAACGCCATGACACAGTCATTTCCTGATCTGCCCCTCTACCGCGGCTGGGGAGCCCCGCTGCGCGCGGAGTGCGACGTTCGCGATCTCGAGGTCGTCCAAGGCGAAGTGCCGCGGACTCTGCGCGGGACGCTGTACCGTTGCGGGCCCGATCGCCAGTTCCCCTCGATGGCCAAGGACGACGTATTCATCGACGGGGAAGGCATGGTGCACATGTTCCGTTTCGAGGACGGACACGTGGACTATCGTAGCCGCTGGGTGCGCAACGAGCGCTTCCTGCTGCAGGAGAAGGCCGGCCGATCGCTGTTCGGGCGCTATCGCAACCGCTACACGAATGATCCGAGCGTCGCGGGCAAGAGCATGGGGACGGCGAACACCAATGTCGTGTGGCACGGCCGCAAGCTCCTGGTGCTCAAGGAGGACTCCCTGCCGGTCGAGCTGGACCCGGACACCCTCGCCACACGCGGGCAGTGGGACTACCAGGGCTCGGTGCAGGCGGTGAGCCTGACGGCGCATCCGAAGCTCGACCTGCACAGCAATGAGCTGCTGACGTTCTCCTACCAGGCCAAGGGGGATTGCACTACCGACTTTGCCTTTTACATCGCCGGTGCCGGGGGGGAGATCGAGCACCAGATGTGGTTCCAGATGCCTTACCCCGGCATGGTTCATGATTTCGCTGCGACCGATAGTCACGTCGTTGCGCCGTTCTTCCCGCTGATCACCAACCTGGAGGTGCTGAAGCGGGGCGGCCCGTTCTATCGTTGGCACCCGGATGGGCAGAGCCACTTTGCCATCTTCCCGCGGCGGGGATCGGCCGCTGACATCCGCTGGTTCCACGGACCGGCCGTGAGCGCCGGGCACATGATGAATGCCTACAACGAAGGCACCCGGGTGCACCTCGATCTGTGCCTGTACCAGGGGAACTGCTTCGACTTCTTCCCCAGCTACGACGGCTCGCCGTTCAAGCCGTCCCCGCCGCAGCTCACCCGCCTGACGTTCGATCTGGCCGGCAAGCACGACACGTACGAGGCGAGGCTGATTACACCGGTGCCCTGCGAGATGCCCAAGTGCGATGATCGGTACATGGGTAAGCCCTATCGCTATGGGTACGGCATCTGCCGCTCGCCCTCCGCCAAGAGCGGCGAGATGGGCATGGGTGCCATCGGCTGCATCGATCATCACACCGGAGAGCTCACGACCTGGGCCCCGGGAGAGCGCTGCGGTGTGCAGGAGCCGAATTTCGTGGTGCGGCCGGGCGCACCCGAGGCGGATGGCTATCTGCTCGCACTGGTGAATCGATTCGCCAGCAATCAGAGCGATCTGGCAGTGCTCGATGCGCGACGCATCGCGGATGGCCCGGTGGCTCTGCTGCGCCTGCCGGTGCGAGTGCGGTCCACCTTTCACGGTATGTGGGTTCCTGAGTCGGCCGTCATGTCGGGGCGCTATCAAGCATGAAGATTCAAGCGGCCGTCTCGCGGGTTGCCACGCGCCCGCCCGCCATCGAGACCTTGGACATCGAAGAGCCGCGTGCGGGCGAGATCCTGGTGCGCATGGTCGCCACGGGGATCTGCCATACCGACATCAATGTTCATGTGCGTGACCGGAGCCCTAAGCCGATAGTGCTCGGTCACGAGGGTGCCGGGATCGTCGAGCGCGTGGGGAGCGGCGTGACCCGGCTGGCACCGGGCGATCCCGTCGTTCTGAGCGTGAACTTCTGCGGCACGTGCCCGAGCTGCCAGCGTAACGAGCATAGTTACTGTTACGAGGTGTTGCCCCGCAACTTCGGCGGCTTGCGCCCGGACGGCAGCACTCCCTTGACGCAGAACGGCGCGCCGATTCACGCGCGCTTCTTTGGACAGTCTTCGTTCGCTACTTACTCCCTTGCGGACGAGGCCAGCGCTGTCAAAGTCCCCGCGAATGTGCCGCTCGAGATGTTGGGCCCTCTCGGCTGCGGGATACAGACGGGAGCGGGGGCCGTAATCAACTCGCTGCGCGTGGGCCCCGGCCACTCGATCGCCATCTTTGGCAGCGGCGCGGTGGGCCTGAGTGCGGTGATGGCCGCAAGGCTGGTCGGTGCCGAACGCATCATCGCAGTGGACGTCGTACCGGCACGGCTTGCCCTGGCACGCGAGCTGGGTGCGACCGATACGATCGACTCCTCTGCGACCGACGCGGGACAGGCGGTTCGCGATCTGACGCGCACAGGCGTCGATTTCACATTCAACACCACGCGCTCGGCGGCGGTTTTCTCCCAGGCGATGGCTTGCCTGGCACCGCGGGGCGTGGCCGGTTTCGTCGCGGCTCCGCTGGACGAATGGACCCCGGCGATGTTCCACATCCTGGCCGGCGGCCGCACGCTACGCGGAATTCTCGGCGGCGACAGCACTCCCCGCCTGTTCATCCCGCTCTTGATCGAGTATTACCGGCAGGGCCGCCTGCCTTTCGACCGCCTCATCCGCTTCTACCGCTTTCAGGAAATCGAGCAGGCGTTTCACGACCTCGAGAAAGGCACGACCATCAAGGCCGTGCTGCGCATGTAAGTTCCTTGGGCGAGGGAGATGACATGTCAATGACCTCTGAGACGCAAGTGCGGGAGCTCCTCGCGCGCGTGCAACGCCTGGAAGACACTCTGGAGATCCAGAAGCTGCAGTCGAAGTACGCGCATTACCTGTTCACGCAGCAGTTCGACCGCATTTTTACGGAGTGCTTCGCCAGAAACCTCGCCGACGTGTCCGTCGAGTTCTCCGACAGCGGGGTGTATCGCGGGGCGGACAGCGTGCGCTCGCTGTACCAGGCGTTCGAGGTGACCCGGAGCATTCCGGGGTTTTTCATCCTGCACATGACCGTGAACCCCTACATCGAGATCGCCGGCGACGGCGAGTCGGCGCGCAGTCACTGGCTGTCACCGGGCTGTGCCGGCTCGAACACTTCGGCGTCGTGGATCTGGGGCCCCTGCTACGTCGATTACGTGAAGGAGGGCGGCCAGTGGCGCATCGCGCACACCAACCTTGCCCCGCTGTTCCGCAACCGGTACGAGACGAGTTGGGCGGAAGCTAAGGACCACGGCAGCGTGCGTGGACCGCTGTCCGTGCAGCCCGACGAGCCTTCTACGGTTTATCGACCCTACAACGAAGTGAAACAGGAGCGCGATATCTTCCGGCGCCACCCGCGTCTGCCCGATCCGTACTGACCGAGGCCTCTGCAGCATGAACAAGCATCAGTTTCGCGACTACATCGATTGCTTCAACCGCGACGATTTCCCCGGCTTTTCGCGTTACTACACCGATGACGTCGTGCTCGAGCTGCCCCGCAAGACGCTGCACGGCCCCCAGGCCATTGTCGATTTCTATCGCGAGGTCAAGGCGCGGATCCGGGAGACGCTGCAGATCAACCAGGTAGTCGCAGACGAGGAGGGTCTGGCCGCGGAGGTCGCGACGGAATTCCACGCGCTGGAGGACTGGCCCGAGTTCATCGTTGCACCGATCCGCAAGGGCGAATCGATCCACATCGTCAGCTTCGTCATGTACCGCATCCGCGACGGCAAGTTCGCGCACATCAGGTCCGCCCGCCTGCGCAAGTTGTAATTCGAGGACAGATTCTGAGAGGCGCCGGGGGATCCTTCCGGACACTGAAGCGGACTTCTTGACGGTGATCTATTCCTCATTGTTCGTAGTAATACATTGATATCTATTGTTTTATGGCCGAAATTAAACCGGACATAAAACCGGACTTGGCGGCCTCTGAGGATCGTTTACCGGGGAATCCATCCGCGAGATTCACCGCCGTTTCTATGCCGCATTGCCCGATGATCTGCTCTGGGTCGAAAACCCGGACACTCGCAAACGCATGCAGGTTATTCCGGGTGAACTGCGTATGCGTGACGTCATGGTCGGCGGTCGCGCGGGGCCTTTCGCGCAGTGTCACCGAGTACAAGGACCGTCTCGCCGCCTGCGATAAGAGTCGCCGCAACGACCTCGATG
>CAZLYG010000275.1:0-7205 GCA_964563075.1 uncultured Steroidobacteraceae bacterium
GGGCGCGGGCCGAGGATCCGTTCGGCCTCACCGAGTTCGCGCTGCACTATTCGGTGAACGGCGGTCCCGAGAAGGTCATCAACCTGCTGAAAGAGCCCGGCGCGAAGCAGGCCGAAGGAGGCGCCCTCGTGGCGCTGGAGGGGATGAAGCTGATCCCCGGCGATGTCGTCGGTGTGTATGCCGCGGCCAAGGATGCGCGCGGCGAGGCGCACACCGACATCTCCTTCATCCAGGTCGATCCGTTCGAGCGTGAGTTCTCGCAATCCCAGCAGTCCGGCGGCGCAGGCGGCGGGGGTGGGGCGGCCAACGACCAGGCGCAGATCGCACAGCGCGAGAAGGAGATCATCGCCGCGACCTGGAAGCAGGACGGAATCAAGAACGCGGCCGCCCAGAAGGCCGCCGAGCAGGCGAAGTTCCTCTCCGATGTCCAGACGACGCTGCGCAGCCAAGCCTATTCGCTGGCAGGGCGCCTGGGGATGCGCGACCTGCAGGCCGCCAACGAGCAGTTCGGAGCATTCCAGCGCGAGATGGAGGCGGCGGCGGTCGCCATGGGCCCCGCAGCCGAGCAGCTGTCCGGCCAGAAGTGGAGCGCTGCCGTCACCGAAGAGCAGAAGGCTCTGCAGCACCTGCTGCGCGCCGAAGCGACATTCCGGCAGATCCAGGTGGCCTTCGGCGCCCGCGGCGGCGGCGGGGGTGCAGTCAACTCGGCGGGTCGCGATCTGGCGAGCCTGTTCGATCTGGAGCTCGATACTCAGAAGAACCAGTACGAGAGTGCGCAGACGCCCTTCAACACCAGCCAGCGGGGCTCGGAGATCGAGGACGCGCTGCGCAAGCTCGATGAGCTGGCGCGCAGGCAGAGCGAGCTGGCAGCGCAGCGCAATACCGACGCCGAGCAGTCGGCCGAGGAGCGCTGGCAGCAGGAAATGCTCCGCCGCAAGGCCGATGAGCTGCAGCAGCAGATCGAGCAGCTGGCGCGCAACAGTGGCCAACAGGGCAGCTCATCCCGGAACGGCCGAGGCCAGCAGGACAGATCGCAGCGCGGGCAGCAGGGCAGCCGTTCTTCGCAGGACGGGCAGCAAGGCGGCGCCTCGGGTCATTCGCAGGGTTCGGGCTCCAGCGCAGGCCAGGGAGAAAGCGCCGACGCCGGTCAGTCAGGAAGCGACGGCGACTCCACGGCGGCGAGCGCTCGCCAGGCGCTGAACCGGCTGCGGCAGGCTGAAGACGAGATGCGGCGCGCAGTGGATGAGCACAACGGCGCGGCCGCGCGCCGCGCAGCGGACCAGCTTCGCGAGGCGATGGGTCTGCTCGCCGGCCTGCAGCAGCAGGACATTTCCCATCAGCTCGACCGCCTCAGCAGCCAGGCGAACCGGCTCGCCGAGGAGCAGCAGCAGCAGAGCGGCCGCATGGGTGCGCTGCGCAGCGGACGCGGCCTGCGCGATCCGCAGAGCGCGAACGACGTTCAGGGGCTCATCGATGACCGTCAGAGGCTCGCGGACGAGTTGGCACGCCTGACGCAGGACATGCGCACGGCGCAGAGCCAGGCGCAGGAACGCAATCGTGATGCCGCGACCCAACTGCGCGATGCCCTCGGGGATCTGGAGTCGGCCGACACGGAGACGCACCTGCAGCGCAGCGCCGACATGCTACGCAGAGGCTACGCACCCCTCAACGACGATGCGGAGAATCAGATCGCATCCGACCTGAAGCACCTGCAGGAGCAGCTCGGGCAGGCGCGCTCGGCGATGGCCGATAGCCGTTCACCCGGCGATGACGCACTGGACTCGATCGAACGGCTGCGCAGCCGGTTGGCTGCGTTGGATGACAGTATGCGCGGCAGCGCGGAGCGAGGCGCTGGCGACGCTGCGAATCGCGGCGCTAACGCCTCCCCCGGCCAATCCAACGGCAGCAACGGCTCGCCCGGCCAGGGTCAGGCTGCCAACGGTGGCCGTGCCCGCGGCGGTCCGCAGCCCGGAGGCCAGGTGGGTGATGTGGGCGGGCAGCGCGCTGCCGATGGTCGGCTGGCGGGGCCTGTTGGAGCGGCGGGTGGCGCCTACCGGGGCGGACCGGTCGATGGCGCCTGGAATACCGGGGTGGATCCCGGGACGCGTGCGGGCGGCCCCGGCTCGGTCCGTGTCGACCCGGTGACCATCGTCTCGACGCCGGAGAGCCGGCGCGTGTATCAGGAAGGCATGAAGGAGCTCACGCGACTGCAGGGCTCGGTGAAGGACGACCCTGAAGCGAAGCGCCAGGTGGACGATCTGGTGCGCTCGATGCAGAGGCTCGATCCGCGGCGTTTCCCGGGCAATCCCGCGATGCTCGACGAGCTGTATGCACGCGTGCTCAGCGGAGTGGATCGACTGGAGCTGCAGTTGCGGCATGAGCCCGCGGACAGCCAGCCGGGGCAGGTGCGAAGCGACAATCCCGCTCCCATGCCGGCCGGGTATCAGACGGCCGTTGCGGAGTACTTCCGCCGCTTGAGCAAGAATCCTTAAGTTAACCCAACTTCTGTTGCGGCGAAGCGTGGCCTTGACGCGCGCGATGTCCGCGCACTGGACCTGCCTCACTTTGAGGCGTCAAAATAGCACTGAGAGGCGCGCAGGGACCCGATCAGCCCACTACGATTCAAACGGTATGTCCACGTGGATCCTACGATTAGCGCCGGTCGTGCTGTGCGCTCTATGCCAGGGGGTCTGGGCGGCTGAGAGTGCGGTCGCGGACGCGGCAATGCATTCGGACGCAGGGCAACTCACGCAGCTGATCCGGTCCGGCACGAACGTCAACATCCCCCAACCCGATGGCTCGACGGCCCTGCACTGGGCTGCCCACCATGGCGATGAGGCTGCCACCGAGGCGCTGCTGGCTGCCGGCGCCAACCCGAGTGCGCTCACTGACACCGGCATCACTCCTTTGTCCCTGGCCTGCGAGGCCGGCGATGCGAAGGTCGTCAAAATGCTGCTGGACGCCGGTGCCGATGCCAACAAGATGCTCGCCAACGGCGAGACGCCGCTCATGATGGCGGCGCGGACCGGCAATGTTCCGGTCCTGAAAGAGCTGATCGCGCATGGAGCGAAAGTCGACCAGCGAGAGAAGCTGCGAGGCACGACGGCACTGATGTGGGCGGCGGCCAATGGGAATACCGCGGCCGTCAACTTTCTGATCTCCAAGGGCGCCGACGTCAACGCGCGCTCGGCCAGCGTGGAGCCCGGTCGCAAGCCCTACGTCGCGCCCCCTGGGCGCGAGCGCATCGAAGAGTTCGTCAACGGTACCGGGCTGCGTGGCAAGGCGGTCGCGGAAGAGGGCGATACCGCGCCACCGGGTGAGAAGAAGGAATCGCCGCAGGAGCAGGCGGCCGAGGAAGCTCGCCTGCAGAAGGAGATCGCGGAGGCGAAGAAGGCGATCGATCGCTTCCCCGCGACGGCCAAGTGGAATCAGCGCGGTCCGGAGAAGTTCGGCGGCCTGACGCCGCTCATTTTTGCGACCCGTCAGGGCGACATGGCGACGGTGAAGGCGCTGCTGAAAGCCGGCGCCAAGGTGAACGAGACGAGCACTTACGGCTGGACCGCGCTGCTGGATGCTACCCAGAACCGCTTCTACCAGATCGGCGTTTACCTGCTGGAGCACGGCGCCGATCCCAACATCGCCAATGACGGCGGCTGGACGCCGCTGTACATCGCGACCGACAACCGCAACATCGAAGGCGGCGACTATCCGACACGCAAGCCGGATATGGACCATCTGGATTTCATCAAACGCCTGCTGGCGGCCAAGGCGAACACGAACGCGCGTATGCACTCCGATACCGAGACGCGCACGGTGTTCACGCACCAGTGGCTGGAGGAGGAGGGCGCCACGCCGTTCCTGCGCGCCGCGCAGTCGGGCGAACTGGTCTTGATCAAGCTGCTGATGCAGTACGGAGCGGATCCCACGCTCACCACCGACCACAAGGTGACGCCGTTGATGGTGGCAAGCGGCATCGGTTGGGTCGAAGGCGTGACGTACGAATGGTCGCCGCAGGAAACTTACGATACCGTGAAATTCCTGCTCGATCTGGGCGCCGACGTCAATGCCCAGGACACCCTGGATGGGCGTACCGCGCTGATGGGCGCCGCCCACAAGGGCCGCAACGACATCGTGCAATTGCTGGTCGATCACGGCGCGGACATGTCGCTCCGCGACATCGGCAGCCGCGACAGCATTCACTCGCTGGCGGGGCTGACATTCCAGGCGATTGACTACGCCGACGGCCTGGTGCGTGTCGGCGTGCAATCGGCGATTGCGCATCCGCAGACCTCCGCGCTGTTGCGCAAGCTCATGATCGCGCACAACTTGCCCGTGCCGGCCGAGGGACGTACCCTGGCCTCGATCTGTGTGACGGATCTGTGTAAGTAGTTCTTCGCCAGCCTGTTGAAGGGATCCCGGGGGGATTCATGTCATCGAGAGGTGTCGTATCGAAGAGCGGGGCGCGTGCCGCTCTGTGGGCCGTGTGGACCGGGGCAGCGGTTGCCCTTGCGTTCACCTCTACAGCCGGACAGCCCGCCAGTGCGGCTGATTCCCCCAGCCCAGCGCCCAGCGCTGCTGGCAATGCGTCTCCGAGCGCCGCGGGCAAAGCCTCTCCGAGTGCTTCCGACAACCCTACACCGAGTGCTGCGGGCGCTCCACGCGGTGCCGCCGGGCCCTGGCGGCCCACGACACTCTTCAACAGCGGCGACCCTACACTGAAGCTGACGCCCCCTCTGCGCGGCTCTCGGCCGGCTCCGCCAGGCTCGGCGCCGCCCAATCCCGATCCGAAGAATCTCGAGGGCGTCTGGTGGCTGGAAGGCTACGAGTACATGCTCGGCCCCGCGCCGGGCATTCCGGCACCCCTGAAGCCGGAGTACATGAAGATTCTCGAGCGGCGTATTCGCGCGAAGAATGCCGGCAAGCCTGAGGCGGACGCCTCCACGCAGTGCTTCCCGCATGGCATGCCGCGCCTGATGGAAAGTCCTTACCCCATCGAGATCGTCCAGACACCCGGCCGGATCACCTTCCTGCACGAGGTGGCCCACAACGTGCGCCGGATCTACCTGGACTCGCCGCATCCGAAGAATCTGCGCCACACCTTTCTCGGCGACTCCAGGGGTCACTGGGAGGGAGACACGTTGGTGGTCGATACGATCGGTCTGAACGACCGGACCTTCATCGATGACGAGGGCGACTCCCACTCCGACCAGGAGCACACGATCGAGCGTTACCGCAAGATCGACGGGGGCGCGAAGCTCGAGCTGATCATGACGGTCCAGGACCCGGTGACCCTCGAGCATCAGTACAGCTATCGCCGCGTCTACGACTGGCGGCCCGACGTGCGGCCCCAGGAGTACGTCTGCGAGGAGAACAATCGCAACGCTCCCGAGGGGGGCGTGACGGTCGCCAAATAAGTCCCCTGGGGCAACGCCCGCAAGGGCCGCCCCCGGGCGGGCGAGGCCGCACGGCCGAGTAACTATCGGAGCACATCGGCACCGCCTGCCTCAATGAACATCTCCGGCACCCACTATCGCACCATCTGGCCGACGCCCTCGGGCGCGATCCGCGTCATCGATCAGACACGACTGCCCTTCGAATTCGTTACGCTCGACCTGCACACGCTCACGGAAGCCGCGCTCGCAATCCGGACGATGGTGGTGCGCGGCGCGCCCTTGATCGGCGCCACCGCCGCCTATGGCCTCGTTATTGCGATGCGTGCGGATCCTTCTGATCGCCATTTGGACGAGGCGATCACCACGCTGCGCAAGACGCGTCCCACCGCTGTGAATCTCGCTTGGGCGCTGGAGAGGATGCGCAATGTGCTCGCCCCCGTCCCGCCGAGCGAGCGCGCGGAGGTCGCATTCCGCGAGGCCGGGTTGATCTGCGAGGCGGACGTCGAGCAATGCCGCTCCATCGGAACCCACGGCCTCGGGCTCATCCGCAAGCTGGCGGTGGCCCGCGGGGCGCAAATAAATATCCTCACCCACTGCAACGCGGGCTGGCTGGCCTGTGTGGATTGGGGTACGGCCCTCGCGCCGGTCTACATGGCGCACGATGCCGGGATTCCCGTGCATGTGTGGGTGGATGAGACTCGTCCGCGCAACCAGGGGGCGGCGCTCACGGCTTTCGAGCTGGGTAGTCACGGCGTCCCGCACACCGTCATTGCCGACAACCTGGGCGGACTTCTGATGCAACGCGGCAGCGTGGACCTGGTGATCGTCGGGAGCGATCGCACGACCGCGTGCGGCGATGTCTGCAACAAAGTCGGAACGTATCTGAAGGCTCTCGCGGCACATGACAACCGCGTGCCGTTCTACGCCGCGCTGCCGATCAGTACCATCGACTGGACGCTCGATGACGGCGGCTCGATCGAAATCGAGGAGCGCTGCGCGCAAGAGGTTACGCACCTGACAGGCCAGACTGCGGCCGGCGCCATCGAGACGGTCCGGGTAGTGCCGCAGACGAGCCCCGCGCTCAATCTGGCATTTGATGTCACGCCCTCGCGCCTCGTGACGGCACTGATCACCGAGCGCGGCGTGTGTCCTGCGACCCGTGAGGGCCTGCAGCAGTTGTACCCGGAGCGGCAGAAGGCCGCATGACTCACGAGGACGCTCGGACCGCACTGATCGGGACATGCCGCGGGCTGTCGAAGCTCACCGAGGGCACCTCGGGTAATGCGAGCGTGCGCCGTGACGAGGGCAGCTTCTTCATCAGTCCGACCGGCATGGCCTACGAGAGCCTCGAGCCTGAGGACATTCCGCTCGTGCATGTCGAGGGGCGCTGGTACGGCCGCCGGCAGCCCTCCAGCGAGTGGCGATTCCATCGGGACATCTACCTCGCGCGCCGCGATGCGGGTGCGATCGTCCACACTCATTCCAGACAGGCTACTGCGCTCGCATGTACCGGCCGCGGCATACCGGCGTTTCATTATATGGTCGCGGTCGCCGGTGGCATCGATATCCGCTGCGCTCCCTACCATACCTTCGGCTCGCAAGAGCTGTCGGACGCAGCCGTTGCGGCTATCGATGGACGCAAGGCGTGCCTGCTCGCAAATCACGGCGTAATCGCGTTGGGCGCGGATCTCCGCGCGGCGCTTGCGTTGGCCGGTGAGGTCGAGAATCTCGCGGCACAGTACTGTGCCGCGCTGGCACTGGGGAATGTCCGAATACTCGAGGAGCCGCAGATGCGGCGTGTGCTCGAGAAAT
>CAZLYG010000276.1:0-7155 GCA_964563075.1 uncultured Steroidobacteraceae bacterium
CCAGGCGACCACGAACAGGATGGCGGCGAGGCAGGCGAGGGGGATGCTGGAGGCGAGCGGCGAGACGACCAGCAGGACGGCGACCAGGGTCAGCGCGTGCGTGATGCCGGCCAGCGGGCTGCTGCCCCCGTTGCGAATGTTGGTGGCCGTGCGAGCGATGGCTCCTGTAGCCGCAAAGCCGCCAAAGAGCGGGGATACCATATTGGCGATCCCCTGGCCGATCAGCTCCTGGTTGGAATCGTGCTGGGTGCCGGCCATCCCGTCGGCGACGACCGCCGACAGCAGAGACTCGATCGCACCCAGCAGGGCGATTGTGAACGCGGGGGCGATCAGAATGAGCATGTGCGATAGCGACAGGTCGGGGAGCGACAGAGCCGGCAAGCCGCTGGGTATCCCGCCGAAGGCGCTGCCGAGTGTCGCCACGCCCGGCAGATGAAAGATCGCCTGGATGAGGGTGACCGTGACCATCGCGACCAGCGGACCCGGTACGCGCGACAGGCCTTTGATCCGCGGCACGTACAGCGTGAGTGCCAGACTGAGCAACCCCAGGCCGACGGTCGGCCAGTTGACGTGCGGCATCGCGAGGATCAGGTGCCAGAGCTTCTCGTGGAAATGATCTCCGCTCACCGCCGGCAGGCCCAGAAAATCGCGCCACTGGCCGACGAAAATGATAATGCCGATCCCCGAGGTGAACCCGACGATCACCGGCGCCGGAATGAAACGGATGACGGCGCCCATCTTGGACAGGCCCATGAGCACCAGGATGGTGCCCGCCATGAAGGTCGCCGTCTCCAGCCCCGAAATGCCGTATCTGGCGGTCACCCCCGCCAGGATCGCAACGAATGCACCCGTTGGACCTGCAATCTGTACACGGCTGCCACCGAACATCGACACGCAGGCCCCACCCAAGATGGCCGTGTAGAGGCCTTGTTCAGGGCGCGCCCCGGAGGCGATGGCGAAGGCCATTGCCAACGGGAGGGCCACGACCCCGACGATCAGGCCGGCGATGACATTTGGCACCCAGCGGTTACGCGCCAACTGGCCAGAGCGACGGGCCTCGAGCAGGGCGATCATCGAAAATCCGCACGCGGCTAAGGGGTGTGACGATGTTACCGCAAGTCCTGCCGCCGCAGCGTGCTCTACGCCGTGGCCCGCTGCACCAGCCAGACGAAGGCGAGAGCCGCGATCGCAGAGGAGCCCCAGCGCATGACCGTCTGCCGATAAAACCTCGTGGCGCGCACCGAGTAGGCGAGGGGCATCACTGCAAGCACCACCGCCAGCTGCCCCACCTCCACGCCGAGGTTGAAAGCGACGAGGGACACGAGCCGGGCACCTGACGGCAGCCCCATCTCAGCCAGCACCGATGCAAACCCAAACCCATGCAGGAGCCCGAAGGCGAACGCGATGCGCCAGCGGCCCTCGGTCACCTTGGGGAAGATGTTGTTGAGGGCCGCAACGATGATCGAGGCGGCAATGACTGACTCCGTGAGCCGGCTCGGGAGGTGCACTACATCGAAAGCCGCCAGGGACAGAGTGATGGAGTGGGCCAGCGTGAAGGCGGTCACCACCTTGAGGATGTTCACGAACGCGGGCCGTGCAATCGCAGCGGCCTCCCATTGCCCCCCGCGGCGCCGCAGTACTGCCGGCAGCAGCAGAGACAGCAGAAACAGCAGGTGATCGATGCCGCTCCAGATGTGCCACACGCCAATACTGAGATACTGGGTAAATGCGCGCAGAGGCTCAGGGTGATCCAGCGCAAAGCTCTGAGCCCCCCGTCCGGGCGTGAGCACTCCCGTCTGAGTCGCTCCCCAGGCGCTCAGAGTCAACAGGCCTCGGTGCGAGGGATCGATGCCCTGCATCAGTCGGTAGTCGATGCTCAGATCGGTGCCGGTGCAAGACGCACCCAACGGGAACCACAGATAATTGCCATCCACCCGTGCATTGACCTGCATCGCACCGAAGCTGACGGCGCAGGGATTCCCGTTGGCTGACAGTTTGAGGCGATCGTGCACATAGGCAATCAGCTCAGGTTGGTGCGACCGCGCTTCCCCCCATGTCACGGAGCCGTCCCCATTGGTGTCGAGTCCGACGGCCAGCTCCGCATCCCGGATCGCCAGCTCGAGAGTCCCGGAGACTTGCGATCCGTTGGTGGTGAGGGTGACGAATCCATTGCTGGAGATGTGCGCTTGGGCGCACGTGCAGGCAAGCAGCAACAGGATGGCCAGCAGGGGGCGGTGGCTCATGTTCGTGAGTCCAGCAGCGGGGTGATTCGGACATCCTCAGTTCCGTGCTCTCGCACGAACTCGCGGGCGGCTGTCGCTGCCTCCGGCCTGCCCGCTGCATTGGCGGCGCGCAGGAATACCAGTACGTCCTCAACTTCGCGCTGTACCTGCCAATCAGCCGCCGCCGCTTTCAAGGCAGCGCGCGGATCTTCTTCAATGTCCAGGAGAAACCGCGACTCCTCACGCCGATGAACGCCATCGCCCCGTTGAGCTTCGGCGGCAAATGCGGCGCTCAGGCGTGCGCGACTCTCCGCGAGTCCCGGATCGCGCAGTTCCTTCTGGGCAATGGCGAGCCGCAGAAGCAGGGGCTCGAGACTCTCCTGGCCCCGAAGCAGCGTAAGCACTTCGCGAGGCCGATGACCTCTCAGGAGAAGGTCCGCGTAGGCGGCCCTGATGTAGAAATCGTCAGGGCTGGCATGCAGCCCGTTGCGGAACCAGTGCTCTGCCGCCGCCTCGTCTCCGAGCCTGACGGCCATCTCCCCCAACTCCGAGTCCCGCCAGGCGCGCTCCGCGTCCGGCATTTCCCGGGATGAGATTCTCTCTATCTGTGCATATGCCGATGCGAGCTGGCCGGTGAGGCCGCGCAGACTCTGCCTGCACAGCTCGGCAACAGCCGCATCAGCTCTTCGCGATACCTCCTCGCACGCTGCGTTTGCCTCCTCGTATCGCCCAAGGACTCTCAGGACGGTCGCTACAGTGAGCCAGGCCTGCGCATGGTCAGGCTCGAGCGCCAATGCCCGGTGCAGCTCAATGAGCGCCTGAGAGAAATCGTGTCTGCTCTGCAGCACGGTGGCGTGCAGCACCAGCGCTTCGGCAGAAGTTCCCGTGCGGCCGGTCCAATTTTCCAGCATTGCCTCGGCATAACCCAGGTAACGCAGATCGCCCGTGCTGCGTGCCTGCTTGATATAGAGCTGGGCGAGCGGCAATGCCACATCGATCCGCTCGCGTGCCATGAGCCGAGTGTTCACCTCGGCGTGGCGCGTCCCCGCCGGGACACTCCCCAGCACGACTGAGTCGGTGCTGGGCGTGTAGGGTTGGCCAATGGCCACCCCGATGCGGCTGATGGCAATCACGGCAGCCGCCATCATCAGCCTCCGGCGCATGGACGTGCGCCGGAGGAATCCCCTTGCTCTCATGGTTTTCACTGACCCGTGACCGTCATCGGATCGGAGGTCTGATCGTTCGACGGAGTCACGGTAGCCCCATTGCCGAGTGTCGTCGGGTCGCTCGTATCGTCCTTCGCGCTCGCCAGAGCTGCGACGGACTCCGGTGTGTAGTCCATCGCAGCCGGCGGAGGTGTCACCGACGGCGGAGGTGTCACCGACGGTGGCGGTGAAGACGATGTCGGCGCCGACATCGAGCTCCCGGAGCTCCCGCCTCCGCAGGCGTACAGGCCGATGGCGATCAGCAACAGCAGGGCAGTATTTCGTGCTTTCACGGCATGCACTCCTTCAATCGCCGGAAGCGCTGTTCGGCGAGCCCGGGATTGGCGTATTGAGGTACGGGAATACCGTCAGATAGTCCGCCGGTTTCGGAAGCGCCCCGTCCGTGTAGTGCAGCTTCCGCGAGGCATCGGACGCCGGGTCCGGATCGGACTTGCTCCCGTCGAACGGCGAGAGCAACACGCCCATGGCCACCCGCAACTCGATGTCGACCACGTCGTCAATCGGCCGTCGTCCGTTGGGGAAGCCTGCCGTGTCGCCACCGAGCACCCCGAGATCGTTCTGGGACCCCGCCGGTGTCGCGGCCAGCGAGGTGTTGAGGCGCAGCATCTCGGACGCCTTCACCTTCATCGGCTGGTTCAGGCCACTGACGCCGGTGAGGAAGGCCGCCACCAGGTCGGTGCGTGGATAGACGTTCGGAGCCTTCACTCCTGCGCCGCCGAAGAGCGCCTGCAGCAACACAGGCAGCGAGGGGTTGGTCACGTAGTCCGCGAACTGGCCGTCATCCTTCGGTCGGGAAGCATTGAATCGGTCCTTGTCGGGCAGGCCGATCACCAGCTCGTTCACCAGCGGCGCACCGAGCCTGGAGACCTGTACCCAGGCGCCCCCCGTCAGGTCGGGCCCGATCGGGTATTTGACAGGACCGACACTGGCCACGCTCTTGTTGCTCTGGGGAAGCGGATTGAGAATCGCCGCCTGTCGCAGGCTCGCGGTGGTCCAGGCCCCGATGACAGGATCCTTGCCGTTGGTGAGACACGCAATCGGCAGCTCCAGCGCCAGCGAGGTGACGTTCTTGTCCCCGATGGTGTTGGGCTCGAGCGCACGCGCATTCATGCCTGCGGGTGCCAGCTCCTCGACCGGGTACTTGATGTTCACGAGGTCGAAGGTCTCCCCGAGGTTCACCACGAAGCCGTCCTTGCGCTGCCCGACGAATACCTTGCCGGGCATGCTGCAGCCCGGGATCATGATCTCGTGGATGAAGCTATTGGCATACGTGGCATAGTCGGGAATCGACTTGTTGCCGATGTTGTCCAGGGGTTTGGTGAAGGTCGCGTTGCCGGTGGAGGCATCCACGATCGGCTGCGCAGCGCCGTGGCGCCGATCTCCCTTCATCAGCGTCAGCGTGTAGGTCTCGAACACGTTCTGGGCGCTCGTGTCCGTTGCGCTGACCGGCCCGATGTTGCTGAGCGGAACCGGTATGGACTTTCCGCCCGCCGTGACCGCAAGTCCCTCGCGGGTGGTCGTGAAGCGGAACTGGAACGTGAGGTCCTCATCCGCATCGCCATCGTTGTCGATGTGGATCTCGTACAGCGCGTCCGGGTCGAGGGTGAAGTAGTTCGGGCCGCCGTAGGCATCCTGCAGCGGCAGATAGTTGGCGATCAGCGTGACGTAGCCCGACCGTCCCGGCTCGTAGCTGCGGAACATGTAGAAGTCGCTTCCGTCGACCTTCGGTTGGGTGGTGATGAATGGCGCCTCGCGATGGCTGGAAGCTCGGGCGCTGCCCGAGATGGCCATCGAGATGGCAAGTGCAGCAGCGGCGGCCACAGTGGCCGCCTTGACGACGCCTGTGGCTCTGGCCACGGCGGGTCTGGAGCGGTGTCGCATCGCAGTGCCCTCCCTTCAGGGTGGATTGGTTATGTCCACCCGGCAGTACGGGAGAGCGGGGCGGACGGATGCATTGGCGCACGAAATTTTTTTGACTGTTCCCGGTCTGCAACCGCCTGGGCCGTGCTCATAACCCCTCTGTAACCCTCTGATGACTCGGATCAAACGCCAAACCGGAAGTTATGTGGGGCGATCAAAAAGAGCGTTCACGCGCCCCCTGCGGCGTCGCTAGACTTCCGGTCCGGCGCTGCGATGCACGTTGCGTTTCCCCGGATGGACCCCCTCCTCCGAGCAGGTGTGACGTGCCCGTTGCGCCACCAGTTTCGGTGACCGATCGATGAAGCTCCAGCAACTGCGATTCCTCGCGGCGGTCGCGCAGAACGACCTGAATCTGACGGCGGCGGCCTCCAAGCTCGGCGCCACGCAGCCGGCTGTCAGCAAGCAGCTCAAGTTGCTCGAGGACGAGCTGGGCTTCGACATTTTCGTGCGCAAAGGGCGTTCGCTGACGCGTATCACCAGAGCGGGGGAGAAGGTGGTGATGCACGCCTTGCGCATGCTGCGCGAAGTCCAGGGCATCCGGGGAATCTCGGAAGAGGTCAAGGATTCCGAGGTCGGCTCTCTCTCGATCGGCACGACCCACACGCAGGCCCGATACGTTCTGCCGGAGGTGATCCGATCGTTTCGGCGGTGCCACCCCGAGGTCAAGCTGCATCTGCACCAGGGGACACCCGAGCAGATTGCGCAAATGGCGGCTCTCGATCGCATCGACCTCGCCATCGATGGCGGGACCCACGCCGCGCTCGATCGCCACACATTCCTTCCCTGCCATCGCTGGCGGCTAGGCGTCATCGCGCCGCACGATCATCCCCTGACTCGCCTGGAGCGCCTCGCTCTGAAAGACCTCGCCCGCTACCCGCTGGTCACGTACGAGTTCGGATTCGGCGAGCCCACTGCCTCACTGCTGGAGGTCTTTGCCGCCGAGGGCTTGCGCCCGAATGTGGCGCTGACTGCCTGGGACTCGGATGTGATCAAAGGCTATGTCCGCCTCGGGATGGGTGTCGGCGTCATCTCGGAACTGGCCATCGAGCCGGGCGCAGACCCGGACCTGGAGTACATCGAGGCAGGCCATCTCTTTCCGCTCAATACCACCTGGGTGGGGTTCGTTCGTGGGGCGGTGCTGCGGCGCTTCGTGTACGACTTCCTGGAGCTGCTGGCGCCCCATCTGACACGCTCGCTGGTGGAGCAGGCCGCGGCATGCCCAACACAAAGAGACATCGACGCGCTCTTCGACGGCACGCCCGTGAGATCCTGGCAGTCGCGAGGATCCAACACCGCTGCACCTTCGTAACCGCTATATAACTGGCGCGCGCGCAAGCCTCGCGTAAGCTGGTGTAATCACTGGCACTCGGGGAAACCTTGATGCATTCCAGGCGTGATTGGTTGCAAATGACGGCAGGCGCGGCAGCCGGCGTGGCGGCTGCCACGATCTTCCGTTCTGAACAGGCACGAGCGGCGAACGTTACTCTGCTCAACGTCTCGTACGATCCCACACGCGAGCTGTACGTCGATTTCAACTCGGCCTTCGCCCGGTATTGGAAGGGCAAGACCGGCCAGGGTATCCAGATCAACCAGTCGCACGGCGGCTCCGGCAAGCAGGCCCGTGCAGTGATCGACGGCCTGCAGGGCGATGTGGTCACGCTCGCTCTGGCAGCGGACATCGATGCCATTGCAAGGCTGGGCAAGCTCCTGCCGATCAACTGGGCGAGCCGCCTGCCGGCTAACAGCTCACCCTATACGTCGACGATCGTGTTCCTGGTCCGCAAGGG
>CAZLYG010000277.1:0-7132 GCA_964563075.1 uncultured Steroidobacteraceae bacterium
GCTCTATCGCGCCGGTCCGCGCAGCCAGATGTTGAAGTACCACATCCAGACTTCCGGCCGCAGCCTGCACGCGCGCGAAATCTCGTTCAACGATATCCGCACCACGCTGCAAGCGCTGTATGCGCTGTTCGACAATTGCAACAGCCTGCACACCAACGCCTACGACGAGGCGCTGACGACGCCGACCGAGGAAAGCGTGCGGCGCGCCGTTGCCATCCAGATGATCATCAATCGCGAGCTCGGGCTCAACAGGAATCAAAACCCCTGGCAGGGCTCGTTCGCGCTGGAGTACCTGACCGATCAGGTGGAGGAAGCGGTGTACAAGGAGTTCGACTCGCTGTCCGAGCGCGGTGGCGTGCTCGGGGCCATGGAGACCATGTATCAGCGGGGCAAGATCCAGGAGGAGTCGCTCCACTACGAGACCGCCAAGCACGACGGCAGCCTGCCGATCATCGGCGTCAACACCTTCCTGTCCCGCAGTGGCGGTATGGAAGAGCATCGTGGCGCGCAGCTCATCCGCTCCACCGACGAGGAGAAGGATGATCAGGTCGCTGCGGTCCGGGCCTTCCAGCAGAGAAACGCAGACACTGCACCGGCGGCCCTCGAGCGGCTGCGAAAAGTCGCCACCGGTGGCGGCAACGTCTTCGCGCAGCTCATGGAGAGCGTAAAAGTCTGCTCGCTCGGGCAGATCACCCGAGCGCTGTATCAGGTGGGCGGGCAGTATCGCCGGAATATGTAAGATCAGGCTCGCCCAGCTCGCTGAGGATGGCAGCCCGCGCCTGGTCGCGAAGCGCAACCGCCGCGGCGGGTGAGGCCGGTGGTGGTTGGATCGGGGGCAGCAGGGTGATCTCGATCTGGCTCGCGTGCGGGAGTCCGCCCTGAGGCGGCAGGGCGCGGCGGGTCCCGCGGATGACCGCCGGGACTATTGGACAGCCGGCGCGCACGGCGATGACGAACGCGCCGGTGTGGAATTTGAGCAGGCCGGGCGTGAGGGTGAACGTTCCCTCCGGAAAGAAAACCAGCGAGTTGCCGTTCGTCGCGTTGCGCAGGACGCGCCGCGTATCCACGGCACCGCGGTTGCGATCGAACCTCTCCACGAATTCGGAGCCGAGCCGTCGCAACAGCAGCCCTGCCAGGGGCACGCCGTTCATCTCCCGCTTGATGACGAAGCCGAAGCGCGGTGGTAATGCAGCCGTGAATACCACCCCGTCCAGATAGCTGGCGTGATTGGCGACGACGACGCATTGCGTAGCGGGAAGGCGCTCCGGGTGGAGCACCTTCACGGGCATCCCCGCAAGATTCAGGAACGTGCGGGCAATGCCCCGTGCGCACGCCCGCCGCCGGCTCAGACCCGGGAGCATCAGCAGCACCAGCAGCGTGCCCAGTCCCAGGAGCAGGAACAGTGCGATCGCGTACACCCCGAAAAGCCAATTTCGCGCTGTGGACATATAAGTGTGAACGGGTTCTCTTTATGTTAATGCTTGGCAGTAGATGTGAAGATCATCACGCTCACCTGACTGCCCCGCTCACCATACTGCGTTTGCTATGTCCACCAACCATGCCGCCGCAGTGGCGATACCTTCGAGCACCGATGTCGATCCGGCAGTGTCTCGCTTTCTCGACGCTGTCTGGATGGAGCGTGGGTTGTCTTCCAACACGCTCGCGGCCTACCGGGCCGACCTCACTGCTCTGGCGCGTTGGCTCACCGAGCGCAACGTGCAGATCACACGCACCTCGCGTGCCGATCTGCAGGACTTCATTGCGTGGCGGGTGCATGCCGGCGCGCGGCCGCGCTCGACGGCCCGCCAGCTTTCCAGCTTCCGCAGGTTCTTCCGCTATCTCGTGCGCGAAAACGAGATCCGTGAGGATCCCACCGCGCAGATCGCCATGCCCAAGATCGGGCGCTCGCTGCCGAAGTCGCTGACCGAGGAGGAAGTCGAATCCCTGCTCGCGGCGCCGGTCGTCAACGACCCGCTGGGAAACCGCGACCGCACGATGCTCGAAGTGCTGTATGCCACGGGGCTGCGCGTCTCCGAGCTGGTCAATCTGCGTCACGGACAGGTGAATCTCAATCAGGGCGTCATCCGTATTCTGGGCAAGGGCAATCGCGAGCGGCTGATTCCGCTCGGCGAGGAAGCTGTCCGCTGGCTGATCGAGTTCTCGCGCGGCGCCCGCGGTGAGATTCTGCTCGAGCGCCAGACCGACTACCTGTTCCCCACCCGGCGCGGCGATCGCATGACGCGCCAGGCCTTCTGGCACATCATCAAGCGCTATGCGCGCAAGGCCGGCGTTGCCAAAGAGCTTTCGCCGCACACCCTGCGTCACGCTTTTGCGACACATCTGCTCAACCACGGGGCGGATCTCCGCGTCGTGCAGATGCTCCTGGGCCACAGCGATCTGTCGACCACGCAGATCTACACCCATGTCGCCCGCGAGCGCATGAAAGAGCTGCATTCTCAACACCACCCCCGCGGCTGACACTGTAGAATTGCGCGCATGCGCTTGCGAGTCTGCGCCGTTCTGGTGGGCCTGCTGAGCACCCTGCTACCGGGCCTCGTGCCGGCTGAGCAGGCTCATGGCACCGCGCCCCATGCGGCCGCCGCCAATGCGGCCACCGCAAACGCGGCCACCCCCAACGGGGCCAGCGACCCCCGTGTACAGCTCGCTGCGAAGCTCCCCGGCGGTGCCCGCCCCGAGGACCTGCATCCCTCGCCGATTCCCGGCGTCTACGAGCTCAGCCATGGGTCTGACATTCTCTATGTAAGCGCCGATGGCAAGTATGCGCTGGACGGCGATCTCTACGACCTCTCCAACAATGGCAACATCACCGAGCAGCGCCGGCGTGCAGCGCGCGTGCAGGCCATCGCTGGCATACCGGAATCGGACATGGTGGTGTTCGGCCCGCGGGACGCCAGATATACCGTCACTGTGTTCACGGATATCGATTGCGCTTACTGCCGTGAGTTGCATAGCCAGATCGCGCAATACAACCAGCTGGGGATCCGTGTGCGCTACCTGGCCTACCCGCGCTCCGGCCCGAACACGCTGAGCTGGACGAAGGCCGAGCAGGTCTGGTGTTCCCCGGACCGCCGCACCGCACTGACGCAGGCCAAGCGCGATCAGCCGCTGGGTGCCCAGGTCTGTCCCAACAATCCGGTGGCCAGCGAGTACGCCCTCGGCCGCGACTTCCAGGTGCAGGGAACTCCCGCCATCGTCATGCCGAGTGGAGAGATGGTGCAGGGCTATCTATCTCCACAGGAGCTCGCCCAGCATCTGCGCCAGGGGCAGGGCGGCCGCTGAGGGGCGGGCCGCG
Organism: uncultured Steroidobacteraceae bacterium; assembly: GCA_964563075.1. Taxonomy (GTDB): domain Bacteria; phylum Pseudomonadota; class Gammaproteobacteria; order Steroidobacterales; family Steroidobacteraceae; genus 13-2-20CM-66-19. The sequence continues at coordinate 3,314 of CAZLYG010000277.1, forward strand.
GCGTGGGCGGCGAGTGCCTGCCGCCGGCAAATCGCCGGGGCACGGCGCGGCTACTTTTCCAGCAGCTTCAACTTGTCGGGCTTGCCGTCCCAGTCCTTGGCATCCTCAGGCGCATCCTTCTTCTCCGTGATCACCGGCCATTGCTTGGCCAGCTCGGCGTTGAGCGCTTTGAACTGCTGCTGACCGGCGGGCAGTTCCTCTTCGGAGAAGATCGCCTCGGCGGGGCATTCCGGCTCACACAGCGTGCAGTCGATGCACTCATCCGGGTCGATTGCCAGGAAGTTCGGCCCTTCGTGGAAGCAGTCGACGGGGCACACCTCGACGCAATCCATGTACTTGCACTTGATGCAGTTTTCAGTAACGACAAAGGTCATGCGGGTTCCTCGAACGAGCCTTCTATCTTAGCTTCGCGGCAAGCGGCGGTCGATTGTCGTGAAATGGTGGTCCTCGCGGCCGGCGTCCCGGTCCTCCAGGTAGCGCCGCAGCGCGAAGTCGGTGCTCGGAAAGGCGATGTCGTCCCACGGGATCTCCTCGGGACGGACCAGCTTGACCTCCAGACTCTCAGGCCCGGCGCCAAATTCGGCCTTTGGGAGGCTCGCCCGGAAGAACACGTGGACCTGGTGGGCGTGCAGCACGTGCGCGATGCTCAGGAGCGAGCCGATACGGACCTCCGCCAGGGCCTCCTCCTGGGACTCGCGGGCAGCGGCCTGCTGCAGCGTCTCGTTGTTCTCCATGAACCCCGCCGGCACCGTCCAGAAGCCCCGCCGGGGCTCGATGGCCCGCTTGCAGATCAGGATGCGACCGTCGTGCTCGGGCACGCAGCCCACGACCAGGCGCGGGTTCTCGTAGTGGATGGTCGCGCAGCTCGCGCAGACGTGGCGGGGAAGGTGGTCCCCCGGGGGGATGCGAAGCTCTACCCTGGCGCCGCAGTGGTTGCAGTAGTTCATGTATAGGGCCTGGAGGTCCTGGTGCCCGAGGTCGGAGTCGAACCGACACGCTTTTAAGGGCGGCGGATTTTGAGTCCGCTGCGTCTACCAATTCCGCCACTCGGGCATCGAGCGCTCGGCTCCCGCAGGCCCGGTGCGGCTGCGGGCGGATGCGGGCGCGGGATTATAGGGGGTCTGCGACCTTTTTTCCCGCCATCGCATCTAATAGGCCAGTGAGCAGACTTGCCGAAATCGAGGTGGCGGATGACGTGCTCGAGAGGGCGCGAGCGGGCGAGCAGCGCGCGCAGGCCGCCATCTACACCGCCGTCGCTCCGGGCACTTTCGGGTTGATACGCCGGCTCTCGGGCAACCGGGTGCAGGCGGAGGACCTCTTTCAGGACACCATGGTGGCGCTCTACCAACATCTGGGGCAGTTTCGCGGCGAGGCGCCACTGGGGGCCTGGGTACGGCAGATCGCAGTGACCAAGTGTCTGATGTACCTGCGTTCCCCCTGGCACCGCGCCCGGCGGTACCTGGAGCTGCAGTCTGAGGTGGACACGGACATCGGGCCGCTCCTGTCCACCCCGGGGCCGCTGGCGGAAGCCTTCGACGTGGAGCGCGCTCTGGCCAATCTGGCACCCACGGCGCGGGCCGTCGTATGGCTCTACGAGGTGGAGGGTTACTCGCACGAGGAAATCGCGCGCGCTTTCGGGCGCTCCATCAGTTTTTCAAAGTCGCAGCTCGCGCGCGCCCATGCGCGCCTGCGAAATTTTTTTGAAGTGAATCTACAGACATGTACCCCGACATAGAACGCGGTCAGCGACAGATGAGCGATCGGCTGCGCGCGCTGCCGTCCGACGCACAGCCGCCATATGACTGGTTGGAGTTCCAGAGGCGCACGCAGGACGGCCGGACGACTGCGCGCCGGTCGTCCTGGGTACTTCCCTACGCGGCGGCCGCGGCGCTGCTGCTCCTGGCTGTTGGAAGTGCGGCTCTCATGACCCACAGGCATGCAACTCGTGTGCTCGCGCACGTTGTGCGGCCTGTCAGGTCGCCCCAGGCCGGCGAGTCTCCGCGCGTTACCGATGCCAGGACGCAGGCCACCGAGCGCTGGCTGGCGAGCTTGCCATCCGAGCCGGTCATCGTGCGATTCGGCACGCGCGTAGCTGTGAGCAGCCTGGAGGATCGCATTGCTCAGGTCGATGACCTGCTCACCGCGGCCAACTTCGAGAACGCACAGCCCGCGCGCCTCGCCGCGCTCCAACAGGAGCGAGGTCGGCTCGTCAATTCCCTGGCGCAAGTGCGCTATGCGGAAGCGTTGGCGGCGAATGCGCCGTGAGTGTCTCGCGAGGAGAAACTGTGAAAACTCTAACTATCCTGGGGGCCGCCGTCATCGCAGCTGGTTTGATGCCTCAGGAGTCGCTCGCAGGGCCTTTCCTGGCGGCGACCACCGTACCGGCTCCGCCAGCTCCGGAGGCGTTACCGGCGCCTCCGGCGCCACCCCGCCAGCCGGCGTCCGAGGCGGTGCCTGCCCCTCCTGCCGAATATCCCGACACGGATGAGGGAGCAGCGAATGCGCGCGCCGCGCGTAGCGCTGCCCACGCTGCCGCGAGAGCCGCTGCGGCCGCCGGCAGACTCTCTGGCGAGGCTGGTAGAGTCGCTGGCGAGGCGGGTCGAGTCGCGGGCGAGGCAGGTCGAGTCGCGGATGAGACCGGCAGAGCTCCCGGCGAGGCGGGAAACGTCGACGCTCAACTCGACGCTGCACGCCGCAGGCTCGCGGCGGATGCGCAGGAGGTCGCCCGGCTTTCCATGCAGGTGAGCAAACCCCTGATGGAGCGTTTCCAGGCGCACTTCGAGGGTCGCGCTCTGATTGGCGCGGAAGTCGTGGCGAATGAAGCGGCTGGAGCGCGGGTGCTGCACGTGAGTCCCGGCGGCCCGGCGTTCGAAGCGGGAATCCGTCCTGGCGACCTCATCGTCTCGGTCAACGGTACGGATGCGAGAGGTAAAGAAGGCGTACTCGGCATCTGGCGCGCCCTCTATGATGTCGCACCGAATGCGAAGTTGAACATTGGAGTGATCCACGAGGGCAAGCGGAAGGACCTCGTCGTGACCGCCCGGGCGATTCCCAACACCGCCTATTCCTATTCCTACGCGGACCCCAATGGTATACCACTGCTGCCGGGCCCCCCGGCCAGTTCGCCGGTGTTCACCTACCACGATCTCGGGATTCCCAGCCTGTCGAACATGCAGCTGATGACGCTCACTCCGGGTCTTGGCCGCTATTTCGGCACGGACAAGGGAGTGCTGGTGGTGCGCGCTCCGACCCGGTCGGATTTCAAGCTGCAGGATGGCGATGTCATCCTGTCCATCGACGGTCGCGAGCCCACCAGCGGTGCGCATGCAACGCGGATTCTCGCTTCCTATCAGGCTGGCGAGAAGGTCACGCTGCACATCATGAGAGACCGCAAGCCGCTCAGTCTCGAAACGACTCTGCCGGAGCAGCGATGGAGCTACGGCGACTTTCAGGCGCCTCGCCCTACGGGCCCGGAGTCGCCGCCCGGCGAGCACCGCTAGATTTGCGCTGAGTCGCCGCTCAGCCGCGGCGTGCACTACCATGCGGGGGTGCGCCGCGACGACTTCACCTATCATCTGCCTGAAGAGCTGATTGCCCAGACACCTCTGCCCGAGCGTTCGGCCAGCCGGTTGCTCGTGCTGGACGGTCCCACCGGAAGGCTGAGCGACCGCCATATGCGGGACCTCCCGAGCTTGCTGCGGGCAGGTGACCTGCTCGTATTCAACGACACGCGTGTGGTAGCGGCCAGGCTCGTTGGGGAGAAACCCTCCGGCGGGCGCGTCGAGATCTTTCTCGAGCGGGCTCTGCAGGGCGCTCAGG
>CAZLYG010000278.1:0-7117 GCA_964563075.1 uncultured Steroidobacteraceae bacterium
CGCTCATCAAGCTCCCGGACATCGTTGATGTGCGCCTTCGGGATGACCAACACATGACCGGGATTGTATTGCCGGAGATCGACTGCCGCGACGGTCAGCTCGTCTTCGTACACCACATCCGCCGGCGCACGCCCCTCAATGATCTCGCAGAAGATGCACTCCGTTGTCATGATCCTCCACCTTCCGATCAGCCCAAAATCGCGGACCCGGTCGGTATCACGCACGACAAGTGGGTCAACGTCGCCTACGGCAGATCGTGCTCTAGCGCGCCCGCTTGCAGTTACCCTCGGCTCGGGACAGGTCCTTCCTTCAGCACAACGAGAGCGCTGATCAGCAGCGTCATCCCCAGGAACTGCAGAAGGAAGCGAGCAAGGTGCGAGTACTCCCACAGGTCTCTCACGTGTGCCCAGTTCGCCGGAATCGGTCGGATCGTCATCCACGTGGCGGTCTCGGCGTTCACCGGATGGGTGACCAGAATCCACGAGCCGAAGAACGCGACCATGAGGCAGCCCGCTCCCGCTACTGTGAGTAGAAGCGAGAGTCTGTGGCCGCGCACCAGATAGGCAAGCACCACGGATGTGAAGATGGCGGCAACATCGATTGGCCCACCGATCAGCGCAAACTCCTGGTAGAGCGTGTGCTGAAGAAAGGTCCACTGCATGGCATCGTATTGGAGCTTCGCAGGCATCTCCAGAGCGTGCGCAAAGCTGGTCCCCAGCAGCAGCGCTGTCAGGAGCAACGTGATCAGAAACCAGATCTTCAACAGCACGCCGGCACGCCTCCGTTCCCGTGATCAGCAATAATGAGATAGAGAGGCGGTTCCGGACCACTTCCGTAGCGCCTCAGCAGGCCCAGGTCGAACAGCATATTGCCACGGCTCTTGCAGAAGTTCCTTCCTCCCTGTTATCCCGGGTAGGCTCATGTCACGCCAGCGGAAGGTCATTGGAAAGCCCAAGGGGCCCTCAATGCCCGTGGCCGTCCAACCCCCTTCGGCGGCGTTCTTGCGCAGTTGCGGCGTTGAGCGAGATACGGCTTGCGCCGTGCCGATCCGCTGCACCCCCCGAATCTGCGGGAAATTCAACAACTGCCCGATGTTGCCGGCGCCCTGCACGTAGTCGCGCGTCACCCGCTGTTGCCGTTGACGATTTCGTTCGATGCCGCAAAGATCCGATAGGATCCGGCGCTCCCGAGGTTGACGATCCCATGGCTGCCCGTGTGGCCGGTGGAGACGTTGAAGTAACTATTGTTCGACAGGAGCAACGCGCCGAACGTGTTCCCCGCCTGTATCTGAAGGTACCAGACATTGTTGGCGCAATTCCTGACGTAGTTTCCCGTCGCGATGAGTCTCTCGATCGCATCCCCGGTAGTCGCCGCGGCGGTCTGAATATCGACCAGCCCGTCAGCCTGCCCCGGTGTCTGTCCATCGAACTCGTTGTTCGTGATCTGCAGGGTGCGCAACTGGTCTGAGAGTATGTAGACAACTCCCTGAGTGCCTCCGATGAAGCGGTTACCGTCAATGATGTATTGCTGGGCAGGGTGACCGGCGTTGACGTTGAGCTTGATGAGCTGTCCGTTCTGCAAGGTGTTGCCGCGTATCTCGACGTACCGGCTCGAATATCCATAGATATTGTTGACGGCGTAGACGGCGTCATTCGTAATCAGCCTGTTGCCTGAGATCCTGACCCGATTGCAGTTGTTCGGGGTGACCGTCGGGCGAACCGATGAGCTGCCCCCAGTACCGAGTGTGTTGATGCTGATGGTGCTCCCGGACACCTCGAAATAGTCGACGTTGAAGGCCGCAGCTCCGCCGTCGACGTAGATTCCTTCATCGATGTTCGTTATCGTGCAGTCGCGGACAATTACTCGGCTACCGGCCGGCAGTGCCTGTACCGTGTTGTCCACATCGATCGCCTGCCAGATCGTATTGCGGGCAACCGCAGGCACGGTGAAGTGAACGCTCTGGCGCTGCTGTACGAAGGGTTGCTGGCAATGAATCCGCTGACACCCCATCGCGACCTGTTCGAGCGGCGGGCGGCCTCATATCGCGCGCGCTGGCCGTGGCTACGAATCCCGATGACGAGCGAAGTGATCGAGCTCAGCCTCAGCCGAATGGGTGAGGCTCACTTTTTGGGTACCCGTTCAGTGCCGCACGATATCCCGCCCTGGTACCCCGTCGTGGCAAGACCCCCACAGGAAGACACCAGCGAACGCCAGTATCCGCCAATACACTGATTTAGCAGGGGTTTCTGAGCTTCGGGATCGTGGCCGCACATCCTTGATCAGCCACGAAAGAGGTACTGGTGGAGCGGAAGGGGATCGATTTCGATCGTAACCCACTGAGTTTGAAGGCGTCCTCAGCCGCCTCGATGGTCAGTACCCCAACCGGTACCCCAATACTTTTCACCCAAGCGCAAAATCACCGTTGGCAGCTTCCCGGAGACACGGGCTGGAGGATGAGCGATGGCAATGAACCAACCAGTCCGACGGCCCGCTCGCTGATCCAAATTGTCCGGATTCGTCGTCGACAAATTGCACCCCAGAGCGTGGGCGGTGTAGTCCCGCGTTGCGGGGTGCTCGGCCGGGTCGTCATCGGTCCGAAGTCAATCTGATCCTTCGATTTTGTTTCCAGGTCTGCTTAGCCGAAGAGGTAATCTGCTACGAGCATCAGCGCGCTGAGCACCAGAGCAGCAACGCAAAAGCGGAACGGCAGGAGCTGCATGACATGCGCCCTCCGCATTTCCGACGAACCCGCTCGCAACGAGGCTAGTTGCTCCCGAGATAGGGGCGAGTCCGCATCCGGATCGCGCGGGAATCTGGACATGCCCCAAGCCGCCATGGCGCCGAGCGTCACTCCGGCAATACCTAGAGGGTGCGGGATCATACCGGCCTCCATATTTTGTCATAGCTCTACCGTCGAAACCCGAAGTGGAGTGCGACCACACCTCAAAGTGAACCGAACTGACTCGGACGGCTATATCACTCCCAATCGTCGGAGCAACGAGTTGGGGACTTCAAGGGTAAAGGGCTCCCTCTCAGCGATTAGTCCGAACTCATCAAGTGTCCCGGTGTGCCGCACGAACGGCAACCGCACTTCTAACTCGCTCGGGGTTATGTCACACAATGTCCCGTCGACGTCACCAACGACACTATGCGGGATTACTAAAGTGCCATCGGATATCGGCTGCCGGTTCGCCACGAGAAAACCGCGAACGTGCAGCAACTGTGGGTACAACGCGACCCATTCCCGCACATTGTCGTGGCAGCGGTGTGGCGTCGGTGCATATCGCCTCAATGTCTTCTCCACCAATTCGACACAGTCTCCCGCGATGCAGCGCCTAATGAGACCGATAGCCAAGCGCATTGCAGGATCGAGATCCGCAGCGGGCTCTAAAAATGGATTGCCCCCCACATCTACTCCAGATTGCGCATGTTCTTCAGAGCGTCCTCAATCTCTGCTTCGATCTTTTTCAAGGCGCTCACTGCCTTCCCTATCTGCGACCACACGTAATCCGCGGAGTGGGCTTGCGTCGCTTTTAACGATCTCCTCACCCGTTCTATAGCTCTGAGTGCATCCCGCAGCTTTCTCTCAGCGTCGGCCATCGTCGACAGCCTCGTTCGAAAGGAGTGCACGATCGGCGATAGGCGGCCGCGAAGCATATGCCTGGGTAAAGCAAAGCGTATTCACCAACGACATCTGTTCGATCCGGCTGCAGGCGACCCCCAGTAGCCTCGGACTTGCCACTATGATCGCAAGCGACTTGGCGCGCGAGACAGCGACGTTGATCCGGTTCCGACTATAGAGAAAGTCGATGCCGCGCGGGATGTCCTCCGCTGAGGACGCCGTCATCGATACGATCACCACGGCGGCCTCCTGCCCCTGTAGCTTATCCACCGTCCCCACTCTGGCTCCTATCGGCAGCAACTTCTGCAGCAGATTGACCTGCATGTTGTAGGGACTGATGACAAGAATATCTTCCACGCCTATGGGGCGCTCGCATCCGGCGGCCTCGACCCACCGCTGTTGGAGAAGATTTTCGAACAGCGTGACCACTCTCCGCCCCTCCTCCTCGCACCGTTGGGTGCACTCCTGGTGCTCGACGGGGACCCAAGAAACCCCAGTAGGTTTGAGCGCTCGATCCGCGTTGGCAGCGAGCACCAGGCGACGATCCGCACATACCCCATGCGCGTGCAGCCGGCCCTCGTAGACCGCCTCAGAAATGAACCGGCAAACGTCGGGGTGCATGCGCCGCGTCACCTGCAGGAATACCCCTCGCTCAGGCGGGACAGTCGCGGTTTCCTTCAGTAGATACTCTAGCGCCGAAAAGCCCGATTCACCCGGGTGACCGCCTTGGATAGGCTGCGCCAGCTGCATCTGGTCACCTACCAAGACAAGATTGCGAGCGCAGGTGCCCATGGCGACCAGGTTGCCCAACGAAACCTGCCCCGCCTCATCAACGAAGAGATGACTGTACGCCTGATCATGTCCTGGTAGCGCGAAAAGCCACGCGGTTCCGGCCACTAGGTTGTACGCGCCGGTCACCTCTGCAGGCTTGTAGACGTTAGTAATGCCAGGAACATCGCAGCGGTGCTCGTCTTTCGTGCACTTCTTGGCTCCGTTCAAGGCAACACCCTCGCGAGCTGCGAGCGCGGCAACCTCCTCCAGCAGGCGGTTAATGGCCTTGTGCGAATGGGCTGCAATGCCGATGCGCTGCCCATCTTTGAGCAGCGCCACGATCGCCCGCGCGGACAGGTACGTCTTTCCCGATCCCGGCGGCCCCTGGATGAGGAGGTAGCTCGACTCCAGGCGTCGTATGGCGTCAGTGGCAGCGGACACCACTTCGGCGTCTGCGGGAATGACTGCTCCCCCCGCGGCGAGCCCCTGGATTCTCGGTGACTCGCGTTTCAAAGCAGAAGTAATGGCCGCATACCGGACGTCACCGTCCACGACCGCCTGGGCGTACCTAAGCAATGCCTCTCGCAGAGAAGTGTCAGCGATAGGTGGAGCCGGCATTAGCGACAGTCGATCCCCGAGCGCGGGGACGCTCGGCCCCACCTTCAATTGGATTCGCCCGGTCTTCTCATCGAGCGAGAAGATCTCACCGGCGGGCTCGCGGTCCGGCACCGCCCGGCGCGGCTCGTCACCCTTCTTCATCTTGAAGTCCTGCGGCGGGAAGCGGTACGTGAACACCATCGAGCGCTTCTCGCGGAACGGCGGCACCTCGACATCCCGTTCGAGGCCCCCCAAGCAGGCGCGGTCATCGATGAGCTCCTCCTCGGGCATCTCGCAACGCGTGAACTGAAACCACCACTCGGGCTTTGCCTCGCGCTTATGAAAATCCAGGAGCTGGCCGATGAGGTCACGGAAGGCTCGCTCCCCTTCCGGGCACTGCCTCAGCGCCTCAATCATCGCGGCATTTTGCCGCTCCGCCTCCTCGCGCTTTCGCGTCCTTTCTGCCTCCTTTGGATCCGACAGCTGCGGGCGCTCGCCTCGCCAAGGAATATCGATGGGCCGCAGGCGCAATAGCCAGTCGCGAAGCTCAAGCGTCGACAAGCAATCCACGCGGTTGTACTCCTCGATCGCGGCGAGCAGCGCCGGCTCCTGGAGCTTGCGCCATTGCTCGTACATCACCACGCTTTCATCAGCAGAGTGCACCGCACCCTCGCGCGGCGCGCGATAGAAGACTTCGAGATTCTTGATCGAATAGCGCGGCTCGGAGACGCGAATCGCCTCCCGCACGATGCGGTAGAGGTCCACCAGCTTTCGGCCGCGCAGCAGATCGTCGACTTCCGACTCGCGTGTGGCGTGAAGCATCGCGAGGCGCTTGATCACGCTCTCCTCGTGGGCGGCGTAGTGATAGATGTGGGCGTTCGGGTGCGCCTCGAGGCGAGCCCGAATGAAATCCATCGCCGACTCGAACGCGAGCCTCTCCTCATTTCGAGTGTGACCCCAAAAAGCGCTGAATACCGGCTGCCCTTGGTCCAGGTAGGCGAAGCCAAACAGATACTCGAGGCCCCCATCGATCAGCGGATCGCCCTCCGTATCAAAGAAAAGGTCGCCGCCATCCGGGCGCGGCAAGCGCTCGAAACCTTTGCCCAAATTAGGCGTAAGCACTTCGACCCTGTTGTCTCCACTTTCGCGCTTACGCGTCTGCAGACTCGCCTGCGCGTTCAAGCGTGCGAGAACGTCCGGCCGCACTCCCGAGACTCGCCCCTCTGGCGGCACGGCAGCCAGCTGAGCGACCGTCAAGATACCCGCGGCGTTCAACTTCTCGATCTGTGCACTTGTAATTCGGGCAACTTGGCTCAAGTGGTCTGCGGCGATCCACTCCCCTTCGCATCGTTCGCGCCATCGGCACAGGTCACAGGCCCGGCACGGCGTGCCCACGGACTGTGGAGGCAAGGCCGCCACGAACGACTCAAATCGGGTTCGGGCATGAGCAAAGTAGTACCGGACCTCCGCGGTGCGAAGGCTGAAGGTCGAGCCCGTCCCCAGGTGCACGTGCAAACGCTCTGGAGAGCGTCCCTGCGCTGCACTCAGCAGATCGGCGTAGACTGCAAGCTGCAGGATGTGTTTCGGCTTTGCGCTGTGCGCGAGCTTGGTGTCGAGCGGCTCATAATGATAAGAACCGAGCTTCGAGCCGCCTTCCATCCGCATCAGGAAATCGGCGTAACCGTGCCATGCGTCGGTGAGGAAGGCGCCCTGGTAGATGACCTCAGCACCGGATCGCATCGCCTCCAGGGTCTGCGCCGTCCGACCCTCAAGTGATCCCTGAGCGACCTCGACCACGTCCTTACCGTCCCTCTGTAGGTGCTCACGAACGGCGCGCTCGTGCTCGAAGCCCTTCTCCTGAAGGAGCCTAGTGAACACATCAGCCTCTGCGACCGGTGCCGGATCATCAAGCTGCCGGCGGTCGAGGACCGTCGCATGCTGGCAACCGAGAAACGTCACAAGGTCGGACGCGGAGAAGAGCAGCCTGTCCTGGTAACGTCTCATGGGAATCTCACGCCACGTTCGCCGGGAGGGTGGGTCCGGACTCGGCGTTTGCCCCGTTTAGCTGCTGTGCGAAATCTCGATCGGCCCGCAGGAGTCGGGGTTCTAGGTTGATGGGCTCCATGG
>CAZLYG010000279.1:0-7089 GCA_964563075.1 uncultured Steroidobacteraceae bacterium
ACTTGTCGACAATGCCGCCGCAGTACGGCCTGCGCAGTCCCGGAGATTTCATCGAGCCGGTGCTGGCCGGCGCGGCCTTCGCTCACCGCCGTTCTCGTGTTGGGTACGTATTCGCTGGCGTCGGCAGGGACCTCGCGCTGCCGGGCAGGCCGGCTCTGGTAAAATGCGGGCCTGCTGCAGGCGCTGCCATCCATCAGTTCCTCTCGCAAGATCGGCGTGCAGGCCAGGTAACATGGCTCCTTCTCTGCAGGAAGTGGCGCGCCACGTCAATTGGTACACCGACCCGCAAGGGCTGTTATCCGACATCAATTTGTTTCTCTGTCAGGTGATGGCCAGGGGCAGTGTCGATGACCTCGTCGTCACCCAACAGTATTTCTCCCCTGAGGACTTTCGGAACGCAATCCTGAGCGCACCCCCCGGCCTGTTCTCCAGGCGCGCATGGGCATATTGGACGTGGATACTGCTGAACGCTCGAAACCATCCGATGCCGGAGAGATTCCCGGGCACGAATCAATTGGATTGGCGACACGCCAAGTAGGCGCGGAGTGAGCAGTGAACCGTAATCCGTATGGGCCTCTTTCCCGGCACCGACGGTCCGAACAGATTCGGCAACGATCCGCGCGGCAGGAGGGGGGCGGCGCGTCCTGACGATGCCTGAGCGAGATCCTCAGTGAAAATCCCGTGACCGAGTCAGCAGCTCGCCCAGTAACGCCGAGCGATCGATGAGCTCGCGCGCAATCAGATGCGTGATCCCCTCCTCCCGCTGCAGCTCACCGTAGACTTCGAGCAGGCGTGATTCCACCATGGCCCGTCGCTGCTTCTGACCGACACTCTCCCAGACCAGCAGGTTGACCTGCCCGGTCTCATCCTCGAGCGTGATGAAGGTAACGCCGCTGGCGCTTTGCGGCCGCTGGCGCATGAGCACGATGCCGGCGGTCCGAACCCACTTCCCGTCGGCAACGCACTTCAGATCGGCCGCGCTGAGCAGCCTTTTGCGCAACCGCTCGCGCAGCAGGGCCATCGGATGACGGCCGAGGGACAAACCCACCGAGGAATAGTCCGCTACGACGCTCTGCCCCTCGGTGGGAGCCTGCAGCAACGGCCGTCCCTCATCGAGATTGCCGGCGCGCAGCGGCGCCGGAGCCAGGGGCAGCGGGCGTTCGGTCCCCGCCACTTCCCAGAAGGCCAGGTGACGATTGCCGCTCAATGCTGCCAGCGCGCCGGCGGCGGCGAGTGCTTCGAGATCTCCGCGATCGAGCGCGGAGCGCTTCGCGAGGTCCTGCACACTCGCGAAGCGCTTCTCGATCCGGGCGGATTCAACACGCTTGGCGCCTTCATCCGAGAGTGATTTCACCAAACACAGACCTAATCGCAAGGCCGGTTCGCCGTCCTCGCGTCGTTCAAGCGTGCACTGGACTGCGCTTTCCTGCACATCCACGGGACGCACTTCAACACCGTGCTCGCGCGCGTCGCGGACGAGTTGCGCCGGCGCGTAAAAACCCATGGGCTGGCTGTTGAGGAGCGCGCAGGTGAATGCTGCGGGTTCGTGATGTTTCAGCCACGCGGAGTCGTATGCGAGCAGAGCGAAGCTGGCGCTGTGAGACTCCGGAAATCCATAATCGCCGAACCCCATCATCTGTTTGTACAAACGTTGCGCGAACTCCTCGCTATAACCCCGCTCGCGCATACCCTCTAACAATTTGCTCTTGAATTGCTCAAGAGTTCCAGTTTTCTTCCACGCGCCCATCGCGCGGCGCAAAGCGTCCGCTTCTCCAGGTGTGAACCCCGCGGCGACGATCGCGAGCTGCATCACCTGCTCCTGAAAGATGGGCACACCGAGAGTGCGATTCAGCACTGCCTCCACTTCCGGCTTCTCGTACCTGAGCGCTGTGCCTGCTTTCCGCGCCTTCAGGTACGGATGCACCATGTCACCCTGGATGGGCCCGGGCCGGACGATGGCGACTTCGATGACGAGGTCGTAGTACTTGCGCGGCTTCAGGCGCGGCAGCATCGCCATCTGGGCGCGCGACTCGATCTGGAACACCCCGATGGTGTCGGCGCGGCAGATCATTTCATAGACCGCCGCATCCTCGGCCGGCAGCCCCCCGAGCGAATACTCCTTGCCGCGGAAATCCCGCACGAGATCGAAGGCGCGCCTGAGTGCGGTCAACATTCCCAGGCCCAGCAGATCCACCTTGAGCAGGCCGAGATCGTTGAGATCGTCCTTGTCCCATTGCACGACCGTGCGCTCGGGCATGCTCGCGTTCTCGATCGGCACGAGCTCCTCCAGCGGGCCTTCGGAGATCACGAAGCCGCCCACGTGCTGCGACAGATGACGCGGGAAACCCGGGAGCCGCGTGAGCTCCTGGGCGAGCAGCAGCAGCCGGCCCAGATGGGGATCGGCGGGATCGAAGCCGACTTCACGCACTCGCTCGGCAATCGACTCGGTGCCATCCCACCATTGCATGGCCCCGGCGAGGCGTCCGCACTGATCCGGGTCGAGGCCGAAGGCCTTGCCGAGATCACGCAATGCACTGCGTGAACGATATGCGATGACCGTCGCGCCGAGGGCCGCCCGCTCGCGCCCGTACTTCCTGTAGACGTATTGAATGACCTCTTCGCGCCGCTCGTGCTCGAAATCGATGTCGATGTCCGGCGGCTCGTTGCGCTCGCGAGAGATGAAGCGCTCGAAGAGCAAAGTGGCGCGGGCGGGATCGACAGACGTGACATACAGGCAATAGCACACCACTGAGTTCGCCGCAGAGCCCCGCCCCTGGCACAGGATGCCTTGCGAGCGCGCATAGTCGACTATATCGCGCACGGTCAGAAAATAAGGCTCGTAGCGCAGATCGGCGATCAATGCCAACTCGTTCTCGATGGTCGTACGAACCTGCGGCGGAACTCCGTGAGGCCAACGCTTGCGTGCACCCTCCTCGGTGAGGTTGCGCAAATGGCTCGCGGGCGTTTCACCCTCCGGCACCAGCTCATGCGGATATTCGTATCGCAGCTCATCCAGCGAGAAATGGCATTGCGCGGCTATTGTCAGCGTTGCTTCGAGCAGCTCACGCGGATACAAACGAGCGAGACGCTCGCGTTCGCGCAGATAGCGCTCTCCGTTGGGATACAGATTCCATCCCACTTCCGCAACCGGCACGCCCAGGCGAATGGCAGTCAGCGCGTCCTGCAGCTCACGCCGCCTGCGCACGTGCATGTGCACGTCACCGCTGGCAACGAGCGGCAGATCGAGGTCGCGGCCGATAGCCTCGATGATGGCGAGCCGCTCGCGGTCAGCACCATCGCGGAGTGCCTCGACCGCAATTCGCGCCCTCTTCCCGAAACGAGCTGCGATCCAGCGTGCTTCAGGGGAATGGATGCAGGCCGCAGGAGGGCGCCCCGAGGCAGGCAGCCACAGGATGAAGCACTGCTCGAGACCGTTCTCCTCCACGTCCGCTCGTGTCAGGCAATAGCTGCCCTTCTGGGCGGCCCGGCGGCCGCGCGTAATGAGACGGCACAGCTTCCCGTAGCCCCGGCGGTCGATGGCGATCGCCACGAACCGCAGGCCGCACTCGAGACGGAACTCTGAGCCGATGAGCAGCTTCAGCGGCTTCCCTTTCGCTGCCATGTGCGCTCGCACGACGCCGCCGACGGAGCACTCATCGGTGATGGCGAGCGCCGTGTACCCGAGAGCCGCTGCGCGCTCAACCAACTCCTGCGGATGAGAAGCGCCGCGCAGAAAAGTAAAGTTGGTGATGCAATGCAACTCCGCGTACGCGGGGTCGACTGCACGAATCGGCGCTTCGCCAGGCTCGCTGCGCAGCAGCGGCTGCGCGTGCATGGGGCCGCGGCTCATGATGACTCATGGCCCGGGGATCCCTGGAGCAACGAGGACTCGGTCCCTGTTTTACGGCGGCACGCTCCATCGTACCTAGGCCGGCTCAGAGAAACCCGACGGCAATGCCGCGGCCCCATGTTCGATCTGCAGCGTTTCCGTTCGCTGCTCACGGAGCACCGGCTCACCCGAACACTCCGTGTAAAAACCAACGATGTGGAGCCTCGCGCTCGCGAAACACCCACAAGCGCACGCTGTGGACGTCGATGGCGACGTAGTAGTCCCTTTCGATTTCGCCGCCGTCCCACCAGCCGGTCTCGATGCGCTCGGGATCTCCCAACAGGCGCAGGGCACCACGCCGGCGTGGCAACCCATCGCGTTGCGCCAGCAGCCGGGGCGCGGGGAGCAGCCATAGTGGACGGCTGAAAGGTGGCCAAGGAGGACGGGGCGCAAGGGAGGCGAGCGTGGCGCCGGGCGCATGTGTGGCGCCGGGCGCTTGCGCGGCGCTGGGCGCTTGCGCGGCACGCGGTGCGCGCGTGGCACCCGACGCAGGCCGCGCATCGGAGACGACACTCGGCTCTATCGCTCTCCAGGTGTTTTCCGGTCGGTGCCCGGGTAGAACCTGGAGACCGTACACCGCTTCGCGCCCCAGGCGGGCGCGCAGACGCTCGATGAGCCCGGAAGACTCCACGCTCACGGCCCCACCATGCTCTCCCGGCTGCCACAGCGTGTCGGAAGCAAGCACGCTGCGCACGAGAGTCCCCGAACGCAGCTCGCAGGAGCGCACCGGTTCCGGCAGGGTCAATTGATTCAGACGCTCGGCCAGCAGCTCGCCCAGGCGACCTGCATCTGCCGACGGGGCCGCAAGTCGCAGCAGACAGCTCGTTGCAGGAACGTGACGATGCTGCAGGAGACATTCGAGCTGCAGGATGCTGCACTGACGCGCCTGCAGAAATTTCCCGAGCTCGCGCAACAGCGGCTCGAGCGCTCTGAGAATGGCCTCGTGACTTTCCAGCTCGTAAGTGAGATCGCGTTTGCGACGGAAGCGCTCCCGCGGTCGGAACCGTTCGCGAAGGTCCGCTTCGCGGCCCGTGAGCCGGTCCAGCATCGAGAGGTGTTCCGCACCAAAACGCCTCGCGAATCCCGCACGCGGCAAGCGCAATGCTTGCCCGATCGTCCGCACTCCCATGCGAGCCAGGCGATCGAGAGTTTCCTGAGGCCAGCGCAGCGCGGTCAGCGGCAAGGGAGACAGTTGACCGACGAGGGGCGCCAGCCCCAGAGCGATAAAGGGCTTGACGGGCTGGCGGCAACGCGCAACCACCAGCGCAGAAAGCGCTGTCGGCGAGAGCGCCCATGTGCACTTCGCACCCAATGCTCCACATTCTTGCGCCACCGCCTTGCACAAGCCCTCCACACCGTTGAACAAATGCAGGCTGCCCTTCACTTCCAGCAACAGGCCATCCGGCGGAGCGAGGCTCACGCGAGGAGTAAACCGTTGCGCGCGGGTCGCAAGCCGCTCCAATGCGTCTGTACCCGTCAACAAATGCACACCGATCCATAACTCGGCAGCTGCGGGTGCGCCTTGTCGGCGAGCCACTGAACGCAGTGAGGTGACTTTGTGCCCGGAATCGCCGCGGGTTGGCACCGGCGCACGGCTTGGGGCCACGTCGGTCAAGGCCGGATTGCGCGCGTGCGGATACGTCTCGTCGCGGGCACGTTCGTCGGAGACGCGCACGCTTGCCTGATCGGCCTGAGCGGTGAGATGGCGCATGGTCAGCTCCCGACAGGCGTCTGCCACGCGATTTCTAACGAGCCATTCTTCCCGCCACGGCTTTTCAGGAGAGTGATACGGGCTCCCTGCGACAAAGGCTCGATCGACAGCCGCAAAATCGCAGGAGAGGATTCGCGGGCCGCGCTGCGGGAGCGAAACAAAATACCGAGCGTACGGCCCCTTTCGGCCGCGAGCTGCAGGCGACGAATCTCTTTGGTGCGCAGGTGACGAGCCCACGCCAAGGTGACATCGCAAGCGCCCGAGCCGAGAGATTGCTCGAAGGCCCACAGGAAAGTGCCTGCTCGCACGACGAGCACTCTTTCCAGAACCATCCCGTGAGCGGCAAGCGCGGGCGCGTAAGGATCCAGAGGCGGTGTGACCCACACACACCAGCGGCTCATCGGGCGGCGTGTCAGGGCGGCGAGCGCCGGCAACAACAGGTACAGCTCACCCACGCCGAAGCGAGGAACGAGGATCTCTATCAATCCCGAACGCGGCCAACCGCGCCCGGGCAGACGTTCATCGAGTGTGTCGAAGCCTGTGGAGACCGTCTCCGCCCGGGCAGCGCTGCGGCCGCGCCAGATGGCCGGATGCTCGAGTAAGCGAGCCAGTTCGGAATCTGAGTAATCCGCAGGCATGCAGCTCCAGGGGCACGATGAGGAAGGATCCTTTACGATTCACCGGGAGCGACGCGGCCCGGTCACATCAGGCTCTGGGCACGGCCGCGGCGCAGCACTCCCACTACGATGCCTTCGATCAGCAGATCCGGGTCCTCCTTCATGTCCACCTTGATCGGCTCGAAGTCGGTGTTCTCCGGAAGCAGCCAGACGATGGAGCCTTCCTGGCGATAACGCTTCACGGTGACCTCGTTTTCCAGGCGCGCGACCACGATCTGGCGGCTGCGGACTTCGGCAGTGCGGTGCACGGCGACCAGATCGCCGTCGAGGATGCCGGCGTCCTTCATGCTCATGCCGGTGACTTTCAGCAGGTAGTGCGGGCGTGGCTGGAACAGGCCCGGATCGATCTGCAGCCGGGCCTCGAAATTCTCTTCGGAGAAGATCGGCTTGCCGGCGGCGACGCGGCCGATGAGCGGCAACCCGAACTGCTCGCGGATGGTGTCCTTGAGCTGGATGCCTCGTGAGGTGCCCGGGACGAGCGCGATGACCCCTTTGCGCGCCAGGGCACGCAAATGCTCTTCGGCGGCATTCGCGGATCTGAACCCCAGCTCGCGCGCGATCTCGGCGCGCGTCGGCGGCATGCCGGTCTCGGAGATGAAGCGCTGGATGAGGCGCAGGATCTGGGTCTGGCGTGGGGTTAGATCCGACATGGGCCACCTGTTTTTCCATACAGCTACTGTGATTATATCCAGATCGCGCCCGACGGCAAGCCCATCCCGCAGTGTCCAGCTACCGCTCCAGCTACAGAGAGCCGCCGTGAGGCTGCGACCGTACATAAGACGCTGGTGGCCCCACGCACCTGAACACAGCGC
>CAZLYG010000280.1:0-4930 GCA_964563075.1 uncultured Steroidobacteraceae bacterium
CAATGAAGACGGTCAGCCCCGTGCGCTCGGCGCTGGGCGTGCGTACGATCTTCAACGTCCTCGGCCCGTTGACCAATCCCGGCACACCGCCGTTCCACCTCATTGGCGCTTACAGCCTCGAGATGGCCCAGCTCATCTCGGAGACGCTGGCGGGTCTGGAGGTGGAACGCAGCTTCGTCGTCCACGGTGCCGAGGGCTGGGACGAGCCGACGCCTGTAGGTGAGTTTACGCTGTTCGACGTGCGGCCCGGTCGCATCGATGTACAGACACGCAACCCTGCCGATTACGGAATTGCGATGTGCACGGCGTCCGATCTGTCAGGCGGGGATGCGCGCCACAACGCGGGCGCTCTCAAAGCGGTCCTGGCCGGTGAGGATCGGGGGGCCCATCGGGATTGCCTGTTGCTGGGCACTGCGCTGGCTCTCGAGGTGGCGGGCGCAGCGAACAGCCCGCGAGAGGGCGTTCGGCGGGCTGCGGATGCGATCGACAGCGGTGCAGCACGACGTGTGTTGGAGGTGATCGGAAGTTTCTCCAGCGCAGGACAGCCGCGATCATGAGCTCCGATTTCCTGCGGCAGATGGCAGCAAGCAGTCGCGAGCGCGTGCGAAGTGCCCGGCGCTCGGTCTCGGATGCCGCACTGATGGAGCTCGCCTCGGCTACGCCTCCGCCGCCTGCGTTGCAACGCCATGCCGAGGGCTTCGATCTGATAGCGGAATTGAAGCTCCGCTCGCCGGCCGCCGGTCAGCTCAAGTCGGCAGACGAGGATGTGCCGGGGCGAGTCACCGCTTACGCGCAGGCGGGCGCGGCTGCCGTATCGATCCTGACCGAGCCGAGTCGCTTCGACGGGTCTCTGTCTCACCTGCAGGCGGGAGCGCGCGCTCTCGCACCTCTGCACGTACCCGCGATGCGCAAGGATTTTCTGGTCGATCCCTATCAGGTCACCGAAGCACGAGTCGCGGGCGCCGGCGGAGTGCTGGTGATTTTGCGCATGCTCCCGCGTGCCGAGATCGAAGGTCTGCTGGAGCGCGCTCACGCTTTGAGCCTGTTCGTGCTGCTCGAAGCATTCGATGAGCATGACATCGAGCAGATGCACGAGCTCGCAGCCACGCCGGCCGGCGGGGTCCTGTTGGCAGGCGTGAACTGTCGCGATCTGGTGACTCTGCAGGTTGTCCCCAAGCGCCTGGAGCAACTGGTGCGGCTGCTCCCGACATCCCTACCGCGAGTGGCCGAGAGTGGCGTCGGCTCTGCCGAAGATGCGCGCCGTGTGGCCGCCGCTGGCTATGACCTGGCGCTGGTCGGCAGCGCGCTGATGCAGGGTGGCAACCCACGTGCGCTCGCCACAGAGATGCTGGCGGCCGGACGCGCAGCTCACGCGACGACACGCACGCGAGCTGCACGATGACGTGGATCAAGATTTGTGGAATGACGACGGCTGAAGCCGTTGAAGCGGCGCTCGGGGCGCGTGTAGACGCGATCGGCTTCGTATTCGCCGAGTCGGTGCGCAGGCTGACGCCCGAGATGGCGAATCGGTTGGCGGCTCCGGCGCGCGGCAAGGTCGCCTGTGTCGCGGTGACACGCCACCCTTCGCAACAAGCGCTGGACGAGATCCTCGAAGTGTTTCGACCGGATGTGCTGCAGACCGATGCTGTCGATCTGACGACTCTGCGGGTCCCTGCAGGTCTGGCGCGTCTGCCGGTGCTGCGCGGCAATCCCTCAACCGAGTTGTTGCCCGCGCGGATCCTGTTCGAAGGTCCTGCCAGCGGCACAGGCCAGACCTGCGACTGGACCAGCGCACGCCAGCTTGCCGTGCGCACCGAGTTGGTACTGGCGGGCGGGTTGAGCACCGACAACGTCGCCGCCGCCATCGCCGACGTGCAGCCTTTCGGCGTTGACGTGTCCAGCGGCGTCGAGAGCCGTCCCGGCATCAAGGACCCAGCCAAGATCGCGGGATTCGCGCAAGTCGTGCGCAATGCGCGCGTTGTTGCTCAGCGGCGCGAGACGCATGCGGCGCACGAGGCGTCCGCACAAACGCCCGCGCAAGAGGAGATGATGAAATGACCGCAGCCGCCTCAGACACTGATCGCCAGCGCCTGCTGGCCGACTCCATCGCCGGCAAGTTCCCGGACGCTCAGGGCCGGTTCGGGCCCTTCGGCGGGCGGTATGTGCCGGAGACGCTCATACCGGCATTGGACCGCCTGGAGCGCGGCGTGCGCGAACACCTGCACAGCCCGTCATTTCAGGATCGGTACGCCTCCGAGCTGCGAACCTGGGCGGGCAGGCCCACTGCGCTGACGTTCGCGAACCGCATCTCCGAGCGGTGGGGCGCGAAGGTCTGGCTGAAGCGCGAGGATCTCGCACACACGGGCGCGCACAAGATCAACAACGCGCTCGGCCAGGCGATGCTCGCACAGAAGTTGGGCGCGAAGCGCATCGTCGCAGAGACTGGCGCGGGACAACACGGCGTCGCGACGGCAGCTGCGTGTGCGCGGCTGGGCTTGCCTTGCACGGTCTATATGGGCGAGGTCGACATGGAGCGCCAGGCGCCGAATGTCGGCCGCATGCGCTTGCTGGGTACGAACGTCGTTCCGGTCACCAGTGGCGATCGCACTCTGCGAGCGGCGATCGATGAGGCTCTGCGCGACTGGGTGTCAGACCCTCTGGATACTTATTACATCCTCGGCTCCGCCGTCGGACCGCACCCATACCCCTATCTGGTACGTGAGCTCCAGGCCGTGATCGGTCGTGAAGCGCGCGCTCAGATATTGAGCGAGACCGGATCGCTTCCGGACGTCGTCATCGCCTGTGTCGGCGGCGGGTCGAACTCCATCGGCACGTTTCATGCCTTTGTTCCTGACCGCTCGGTGCAGATCCTCGGTGTCGAGCCGGGGGGGCGCGGAGCCGGGCTCGGCGACAATGCGGCCACGATGGTCCATGGTCGGCCGGGCGTCCTGCACGGGACCTTCTCAATGCTGCTGCAGGATGCGGAAGGACAGATCCAGGAGACCCACTCCGTCTCCGCCGGCCTGGACTATCCGGGTGTCGGGCCCGAGCACGCGCTGCTGCGAGCGGCCGGCAGGGTGAGCTACGAAACCGCTTCCGATGAGCAGGCGCTGGCGGCCGTGCGGGAATGTTGCGAGTGCGAAGGAATCCTGCCAGCGCTGGAAAGCGCTCACGCGCTTGCCGGCGCGCGAGCCTGGGCTGCCGGCCATCCCGGAGGGAAGCTGCTGGTATGCCTCTCCGGACGCGGCGACAAGGACATGCCGACTCTGCAGGGCGCTCTGCTGGGGGTGCGGCAGTGAATCCGGCAGAAAGCATCGGTGCCGCGATCCGCAAAGCCTCGGCCGAAGGCGAGCCGGCACTGGTCGCTTTTCTGACCGCGGGCTATCCGAGCCGGGAGCGCTTCCGTGAGCACCTGCTCGGGGTCGCCTCGGGTGCGGATGTCGTCGAGATCGGTGTTCCATTCACCGACCCGATGGCGGACGGAGTCACGGTGCAGCGGTCCAGCCAGGCCGCCCTGGCGCAGGGCGTCAGCCTGCGTTGGATCCTGGGGGAGCTGGAGAGCCTGCGCGTCACAGGCGCGCCGCTCGCCACGCCGGTGCTGCTCATGAGCTACTTGAACCCGTTACTGGCCTTCGGGTTCGAGCGGCTGGTCGAGTCGGCGGTTCGCGCCGGCGTGTCGGGGTTCATCGTTCCGGATCTGCCCTTTGACGAGAGTACCGAGTTGCGCGGGTTCCTCGAGGCCCGCGACCTTGCACTCGTGCAGATGGTCACGCCTGTGACGCCGTCCGATCGGCTGAAGATGCTCTGCGCGCGTGCGCAGGGCTTCGTGTACGCCGTGACAATGACCGGCACGACCGGCAAGAACGTCTCAGTTCCCACGCAGGTGACGAGTTACCTGGATTCCGTCAGAGCCGTCTCGCCCGTGCCCGTGTGTGCAGGTTTCGGCATCCGCAGCCGCGATCAGGTCAACCTGCTCAAGGGACATGTCGATGGCGTGGTCATCGGCTCCGCGCTGGTTGAAGTGCTGGAGCGCGGGGAGGATCCAGCGAGATGGCTGCAGACCCTGCGCAAGTGACCGAGGCAGCGGGGAGCGTGCAGCGGCAGGCTCCCCGGCCGCGCGGCCATTGGGGCTTCGCCCTGCTGCTCGGTGCGCTATCGATGGTGAGCCCTTTTTCCATCGATACCTTCTTCCCTTCCTTCCACGCGATCGCTGCCGAGTTTCACCTCACACCCTGGCAGATTCAGCAGACGCTCACGGTGTATCTGGTGCCGCTGGCGTTCATGTCTCTCATCCAGGGGCCGCTGTCGGACTCCGTCGGCCGGCGGCCGGTGGTTGTCGTGGGCCTGGTGCTCTACTCGATCGCCTCGCTGGGGTGCGCGTGGGCTCCCGGGTTCGCCGCACTGCTGGCTTTTCGAGTAGTACAAGGCATGACGGCCGGCGTCGGCACCATCGTCGGCCGCGCCGTCATCCGCGATCTGCACGAAGGACCGCAGGCACAGAAGCTCATGAGCCTGGTCGTCATGATCTTCGCGTTCGCGCCGGCCGTGGCGCCGATCGTGGGTGGCTGGATTCACGTGACGCTCGGCTGGCGCGCCGTGTTCGGCTTCATGGTGTTGATCGGGGCCGCCAACGCCCTGGGGAGCTTTCTGATGCTTCCCGAGACCCATCCGAAGTCCAGGCGTGTCCGGCTGCAGGCCGCCGAGCTGGCGCGCAATGCCTGGGCCGTCATGCGCAGCAAGGAATTCCTCACGCTCGCCGTCGCCATGGGAGCCAACTTCGCCGCGATGATGACCTTCATCGGCGCGGCTCCGGCGGTCGTCGTGGATCACTGGCATCTGCGCGAGACGCAGTTCGCGTGGCTGTTCGCTCCTGTGATCGGCGGCTTCGTGGTGGGAGCCTGGATTTCCGGCAGGATGGCGGGACGAGTGG
>CAZLYG010000280.1:4940-7035 GCA_964563075.1 uncultured Steroidobacteraceae bacterium
CGGCACCAGGCAGGCGGAAATCGGCTTTCTCCTGGCGCTGGTCGCAGCGGGTCTGATGCTGGCGCTGCAGGCTTTGGTTGCGGCGCCGCCGATTCATGTTCAACAGGTCTTGCTGGCCGCCATGGCTCTGGGCGTGCAGCTGGTGTCGCCCGTACTGAGCTTGCGGATGCTCGATCTGTTCCCCCGTGCCCGCGGCGCCGCCGCATCGGTGCAGTCCTTTGTCTCGATCCTGATCTCGGCCATGGTGTTCGGGCAGCTGTCGCCTCTGTTGAGCAGCTCGCTGCTCAGGCTGGCGGTCGGTTCGTTCGTCGCGGCACTGTTTGCATTTGCGCTATGGCGCCGCGCACCTTTATCGTCCGGCAGATGAGTACTCTGACCATCGCGCGCCGCTACTGCGGTCCGTCGGCATCCTCGAACGGGGGGTATTTCGCAGGCCTGGTGGCCGGCACGGCATCCCATACGCTTGCGGTGAGGCTGTTGCGGCCGCCACCGCTGGAAACACTGCTGACGGTCCTCGAGTTGCCGGAGGGCAGGATCGAGGTACGACAGGGTGAGACGCTCGTGGGCGAAGCCACCCCTGCCACGCTGGACCTGTCGGCGCCGTCGCCTCCGACCTATCTCGAGGCAATCGAAGCTTCGCGGCGATACGCGGGGTTCGTCGCACATCGATTTCCAACCTGCTTCGTGTGCGGGCCACAGCGCGCCCGCGGCGATGGCATGCGCATCTTCGCCGGGCCTCTGACGGGGCAGCGCGACGTAGTGGCGGCGCCCTGGGTGCCCGACGCAATGCTCGATCGCGGCGATGGCAAGGTGCGGCCGGAGTTCATGTCTGCCGCACTCGATTGTCCCGGGTACTTTTCGCTGTGTTCGGATGATCGCATGATGCTGCTCGGTCAGCTCACTGTGCACGTCGATCGCCTCGTGCATGTCGGCGAGTCATGCACGGTCATGGGCTGGAAGATCAGCAGCAGCAGCGGCCGCAAGCACGAAGCAGGCACGGCCGTGTTTGATGGCGACGGTGAGCTCTGCGGTCGCGCCCGGGCGGTGTGGGTCGAGCCGCGGAGCGTGTCGAGCGCTCCAGGCTGATCGGCGCCGGCAGCTCACACCGGGTCGAGGAGTATCGAGTGCGGTACAGGTTTGCCGTCTGGGTGGCGATTGGATGGGGTATTGTCGCGCTGCCATGGCGGTACGCAGCAGCGGCGGACGCCCCCGACTATACCGTTGCCGACTCCGAGCTCAGCAACCCGCTCGTCTTCGTCGTCTATGGCGACATGCGTTTCACCAACCCCGCGGAAACGAAAGCCGCAGCACCGGGGCCGCGCCGCGCGCTCGTCGAAAAAGTGGCTTCCGAGCACCCCGACGCCTTGTTCCTGACCGGAGACATACCCTGGCATGGCGGCGACCTCGACGATTATCGCGAGTACAGCGATGAGACGGCCATCTGGAAGCAGCAGCACCTGCGCCTGTACCCCGTGCTCGGGAATCACGAGCTCTCGCAATGCGAGGAGGCCCGATGTCTGCAGAACTGGTGGCAGGCCTTCCCGCAGCTCGACGGCCACCGCTGGTATTCGGTCGCGCTCGGGAGCCAGATCCGCGCGTTTGCGCTGGACAGCAACAGCTCCCTGAGCCCTGGCAGCGAGCAGCGAGAGTGGCTGGAGCAGGGGATCGCAGGCCTGCCGGACACCGTCCGTTTCGTACTGCTCACGCTGCATCACCCGCCGGTAGCGGATCAGGGCTTCGCCATCGTGCGCGACAACGAGCGCTCGCTACGCGACTACCTGACATCGATAGCGCGCAAATCATCGGTGCGGTTCATCGTATGCAGCGGCCACGTGCACAACTACGAGCGCTTCGAGCGGCACGGCGTGGTCTACCTCGTGTCAGGTGGCGGAGGGGCCAAACCGCTGCGCGTGCATCGTTTCTTTTTCGACAAGTACCGCCATGCCGCGTTTCCCAACTATCACTACATCCGTTTCGAGCTGCAGGGTGAGCGGCTGCATGCCGAGATGGTGCGATTGATGGACTACAAGGCCGCCATCCCGCAAACGTGGGCGGTCAAGGATAGTTTCGACATTCCGCCGCGTGCGCCTGCGGA
>CAZLYG010000281.1:0-1966 GCA_964563075.1 uncultured Steroidobacteraceae bacterium
CTTCCTCGGCTTCAACCTGGCCTTCCTGCCGATGCACCTCACCGGCCTGTTCGGCATGCCGCGGCGCGTGTACACCTATCAGGCAGGTATGGGATGGGACACGCTCAACCTCATCACCACCATCGGCGGCTTCGTGCTCGCCATCGGGCTGCTGCTGTTCTTCATCAATGTGCTGAAGAGCCTGAAAAGCGGCGCGCCGGCGGGGCCGAACCCGTGGGATGCCCCGGGGCTGGAGTGGTCCACCCCCTCCCCGCCGCCGCCCTACAACTTCCCGGTCGTTCCGACCGTCGCCTCCCGCACGCCGCTCTGGGAGAACCGCATCGGCGAGTCGGGCGTCGTGTCCTCGATCGACCGCGGCATGCTCCTCTCCCAAGGCAAGGAAATGATCGGCAGCTCGGCCGTGGACGCCGAGCCCGACATGATCCTGCACATGCCCGAGGACAGCATGGCGCCCTTCCTGCTCACGATCGGCACTACCGTGCTATTCGTCGGCATGCTGCTCAAGGTGTGGTTCGTCATCGGCATCGGGGTGGTGGTTACCGCCATTGCCACGCTGATGTGGATGTGGCCGCGGCGCGATATGCGCGAACGGGAGCCTGCTCATGGCTGAATCGCGCACCGCCGCCGAGGTCGAAGTCGCCGTCGCCGCCCCGCGGGAGTTGCAGGTCGGTCCGGTCGGGCGCCATGGGCTCGGCTTCTGGGGAATGGGTACGCTGATCGCCACGGAGGCTGCGCTCTTCTCGTACCTGCTCTTTTCATACTACTACACGGGTGCGACGGCCTCCGTCGGCTGGGTGATCGAACCGCACCCCGCGCTCAAGCTCGCCTTGCCCAACACGATCCTACTGCTGCTGTCCAGCCTGGTGGCGTGGTTCGGCGAGAAGGGCGTGCTCGAGCGCAAGCGCGCGCAGGCGCTCATCGGCCTGGGTGGCGCACTGCTGATGGGCATCGTGTTCGCCATCGTCCAGACCTACGAGTGGCGGTCCAAGCCCTTCGGCATCGGTGCCTCGAGCTACTCGTCACTGTATTTCGTGACGACCGGCTTTCACGAGCTGCATGTATTCGTGGGACTGCTGGTGTTGGCCGCGGTGTTCCTGTGGACACTGCTCGACTACTTCAGCCCACGCCGCAATCTGACCGTGTCTGCCGGCGTCCTGTACTGGCATTTCGTCGACGTCGTCTGGTTGTTCGTGTTCTTCACGTACTACCTGACACCCTATATGGGCTTCGGCACATGAGCGTTCATCCCACGTTTCTGCACCGCAGCGCGCCGCCACATGAGGAACAGGTGCGCTGGCTGGGGATCGCCTTCGGGCTGGTTGGCGGACCCGGCGCCTGGTTCATGCAGGTGTGTGCCGGCTACATGCTGGCGAACGGACCGTGCTTCCCGCACGAATCACGCCGGATCGCTCCGCCGCAAGGGTTCGACTGGACCTGGCCGGCCCTGATTGCGCTGCTGATCCTGGGCGTCCTCATCGCCACGGCCGCATTTGCGGTGTCCCGGGCAAACTGGCGGCGCACGCAGCTGGGCGCCGCGACCCCGCATGACGTGCTGAACATTCGTGCCGGCCGCACGCGCTTTCTCGCGCTCTGGGGAATGATCTACGGAGCGAGCTTTGCAGTGGCCACCCTGGTGAACGCGATCGCATACATCCTGTTGCCGCGCTGCGGCGGCTGATCTCGCCGAAGGAAAAACCAATGCGATCCCTTGCAGCTCTGTCCACCCTGATCTTGCTGAGCGGCGCGGCCGGCGCGCAGACACTGCCGTCGCCCGTTCCGCAGAGCGAGGTTTTCAACCAGGATGATATCGGGCATGCCCTCGCGGATCCCACACCCGAGGCGGGGCGGACCGCTCCCAGCGCGGCGAATGCGCCCGCGGACGACGGGCAGTGGACGATGCCTTCCAAGAACTACGCCTCGACCCGTTACTCCTCACTCAACGAGCTCACTCCGGCAAACGTCAAGG
>CAZLYG010000281.1:1976-7015 GCA_964563075.1 uncultured Steroidobacteraceae bacterium
TGCAACCGCTGTTCAGCTTCTCGCTGAATGTCGACAAAGGACAGGAAGCCGCCCCCATCGTCGCCGACAACACGATGTACGTCGTGACGGCCTACCCGAACTATGTGTACGCACTCGACCTGACCAAGCCCGGTGCGCCGTTGAAATGGCGCTTCGCGCCGAACCCGGCACCGGCCAGCCAGGGCATAGCGTGCTGCGATGTAGTCAACCGCGGCGGTTCCGTTGATAGCGGCAAGTATATATTCAACACACTCGATGGACAGACGATTGCGCTTGACGTCAAGACGGGCAAGCCGCTCTGGCGCACGCGCATGGCCAACATCAACCTGGGCGAGACCATCACCATGGCGCCGGTCGTTGCCGATGGCAAGGTGTATGTAGGCAACTCGGGCGGCGAGCTCGGTGTGCGCGGTTGGATCGCCGCCCTGGACGAGAACACCGGCAAGCTGGCCTGGAAAGCCTATAACACCGGGCCGGACAAGGACGTCCTGATCGGCTCGGACTTCAAGCCGTTCTACGCGAGCGACCGCGGCCATGACCTCGGAGTGTCGAGCTGGCCGCCAGAGGCATGGAAAATCGGCGGCGGCAACGTATGGGGCTGGGTGACCTACGATGCGGAACTGCACGCCCTCTATCACGGCACGGGCAATCCGGGTCCATGGAACGCGCTGCAGCGGCCCGGCGACAACAAGTGGACGTCCGGCATCTTTGCGCGCGATCCGGCAACCGGCGCGGCCCACTGGTATTACCAGTATTCCCCACACGATCAGCACGACTACGACGGCATCAACGAGCAGATCCTCCTGGACATGCCCTTCCAGGGAAAGATGCGCAAGGTACTCATCCATTTCGATCGTAACGGCTACATCTACGTCATCGATCGAACCAACGGCGAAGTGCTGTCCGCAGACCCGTACGGCCCTACCAACAGTTCCCGGGGTGTCGATCTGAAAACCGGCCGGCTGATCGTCAATCCGGAGAAGGCCACGCAGCTCGGCAAGACCGTGCGGAACATCTGTCCGACGGCTTCCGGTGCCAAGGACTGGGAGCCGAGCAGCTTCAGTCCACAGACCGGCCTGATCTACATTCCGCACGCGAACCTCTGCATGGACTGGATGGATGAGCAGGTGAGCTATATCGCCGGCACGCCGTACGTGGGCGCCCAGGTGCACTTCAAGCCCGGACCCGGCGGGGATCGCGGCGAGGTGACTGCCTGGGATCCGGTGCGGCGCAAGGCGGTGTGGATCGCGAAGGAGCAGTTTCCGGTGTGGTCCGGCACGGTCGTGACCGGTGGCGGCCTGGTGTTCTACGGGACCATGGACGGCTGGTTCAAGGCCGTTGACGCGCGCAGCGGCGCGCCGCTCTGGAAATACAAGGTCGACAGCGGAATCATCGGTCAGCCGGTAAGTTATCGCGGACCGGATGGGCATCAGTACATCGCTGTCCTCTCCGGTGTAGGCGGCTGGGCGGGTGCCGTCGTTTCGGGCCCCATAGATCCCCGCGACGGATCGGCAGCACTCGGCTTCGTGGCCACGATCTCGGATCTGCCCAAATACACCACAGCCGGAGGGACGCTCTATGTATTCGCGCTTCCTCACTAGTGCCGTTCTGGCGGCCGCTTGCACCACGACACTGCTGGCGGGGTGCTCGAACGGTGGCGCATCGCAAGCGACACCTGCTGCGGCCAGCAATGTCCCGGGCGTCATTGCCTCGGCGCTCGAGCCCGGCGTGGACCACTCGCTGGTCACACCCGATCCGCGCGCCGCGGCTTACTATGACAACGCTGAAGCGGTGAACACCGGTAAGCGTCTGTTCAATCAATACAACTGCTCGGGATGTCACTCCAACGGCGGCGGCGGCATGGGGCCGGACCTGATGGACAATCAGTGGATCTACGGCGACCGCCTGGAACAGATTCATCAAACCCTCGTCGAGGGCCGGCCGAATGGCATGCCTTCCTGGGGCGGCAAGATCCCCGACCAGCAGCTGTGGCAACTCGCTGCCTACGTGCGCTCGCTCTCCCTGCCGCAGACGCTGTCGGCAGACACGGGTGACACGCCGTCCCAGACGCCTGCCCCGGTGCCGCGTTCGGTGGCGCAGGACCCCGGTTGG
Organism: uncultured Steroidobacteraceae bacterium; assembly: GCA_964563075.1. Lineage (GTDB taxonomy): Bacteria > Pseudomonadota > Gammaproteobacteria > Steroidobacterales > Steroidobacteraceae > 13-2-20CM-66-19. Next base: position 4,089 of record CAZLYG010000281.1, read on the forward strand.
ACACCGCCCCCGGGCACGACGAACGACTACACCGATACGCTACAGGGGCCTTGATGCCGCGGGCGGCTCTGATGCTGGTCGTGGCGGTGGCTGCCACTGCGGCGACGCTTCCGAGTGCAGCAACGGCCGCGGCCGAGCCGGTACTCACCGTCTGTGCCGATCCCAACAACCTGCCGTTCTCCAATCGTGCCGGGGAAGGCTTCGAGAATCGGATCGCGACGCTCATTGCAGGCGATCTGCGGATGAAGGTCCGCTACGTGTGGTGGGCACAAAGGCGCGGTTACATGCGCAACACGCTGAGAGACGCCCGATGCGATCTGTGGCCCGGAATTGCCGCCGCCGTCGACAACGTGCTGACCACGCGGCCTTATTACCGCTCCACGTACGTTTTCGTGACGCGGCAGAGCGCCAACCTTTCCGGTCTCACGCTGGATGATGCGCGCCTGCATTCGTTGTCCATCGGCGTGCAGATGGTCGGTAACGATGCGATGAACACTCCGCCCGCGCACGCGATTGCGCGCCGCGGCGTCATCCAGAACGTCCACGGGTTCATGCTCTACGGCAACTATGCAACACCGAATCCCGCGGCTCGCATCATGGACGCGGTCGCAACGGGCCGAGTTGACGTCGCTCTCGTCTGGGGCCCTCTGGCGGGGTACTTCGCGAAACGTGCCGCCGTGCCACTGCGCCTCGAGCCGGTCACGCCCGCTCTGGATGCGGGCATATGGCGAATGACCTATGACATCGCCGTGGGCGTACGTCCCGGCGAACCACAGCTGCGCGACCAGATCGACGGGATCCTGACCAACCGCAAACCGCAGATCGATGCCATCCTGCACACGTTTGGCGTGCCGCAGCTCCCGATCACTCCCGCCGCGGCCGTCACACGCCGCTGATTCGCCAGCCCGCTGCACACCCGTACCGTTGGCATGACACGGTACGGCAGTTGCGTCCGCGTTGCGCGACCTTACCAAGGAGAACTCTCATGCAAGTAGAAGAGTTGATGACGCCGGCCACCCATTGCTGCAATCCAGGCGATTCTCTCGAGCACGCGGCCGAGATGATGTGGAGCCACGACTGTGGCTGTCTGCCCGTCTGCCAGAAAGATGGCGCCAGCGAGACGATCGGCGTGCTGACCGATCGCGACATCTGTATGTGCGCACTGTTTCAGGGTAAGCCGCTGCGGGAGCTGAGTGTCGGAGATGCCATGGCGCGCGAGGTCATATCGGTTCGACCCCGCGACACTCTGGCCCAGGCCGAACGCGCCATGCAGGAGGCCCAGATACGGCGCCTGCCCGTTATCGATGAACAGGGCACACTGGTTGGAATATTGTCCCTTTCGGATATCGCGCGCGAAGCCGCGCGACAGCAGACCAGCTCGAGGCCGCAGATTACCGAAACCGAGGTGAACGAGACCCTGGCGGCCATCTGCCAGCCGAATTCAGCGCCGCTGAGTGCGTGAGCGGCCGAGCTGACGAACGTGTCCACCAATTGCAACGGCCGGGCGCGAGCCCGGCCCATGCCGTAGCCGCCGCCGATCACGCGCCCGCCGATCACGCCCATGTTGTAGGAGTTGACGGACGCTTTCCCGGGACAACGGCGGATAGCGCGCAACGCGCAGAGTGTTAACGTGGGGTGCCTCGTGTAACTGAAGGAGTCGATCCATGAATTCACTCAGGAGTGCTCTTTGGACGGCGTGCGGCTTGTGCTGGGTTGCCGTCGCTGCTGCGCAGGCACCGGCCCCGACCAACAACGGTGCGGGACAGGGCGCGACGACGACCGAGGAGACACCTCCAACGAACGGCGCCGCCACTTCGCCAAGCGCGGCCTCCAGTCCTCACCAGCACGAGGTGACGGGCGGCACCGGCAGGGCGATGCGCAAAGGGATGTCACCCAACAGTTTCGTCGCGAAGGCCGCGCAGGATGGCATGACCGAGGTCAAGCTTGCAGAGCTCGCTTCGCAGAAGTCTCAGAATCAGGCGATCACGCAGTTCGCCTCGCACATGCAAAGCGATCACAGCCAGGCCAACTCCGAGCTCGAGAACATAGCGAAGCAGGACAACATTACGGTTCCTGACAAGCTGGACGCGAAGCATCAGGCCGAGGTGGACTCGCTCTCCGGCAAATCCGGCGCGGACTTTGACAAGGCCTACGCTGCGGCCATGGTCAAGGCACATAAGCAGGCCGTTGCTCTGTTCAAGTCGGCAACGCACTCTTCCGACCAGAACATCGCCTCCTTTGCCAACAAGACGCTGCCTACGCTGCAGTCCCATGAAAGGATGGCCAAGGATCTAGCCTCGCAGCTGCGCGTAGCCTCCGCCGACAAGGGCGGTACCGCCAACCGTTGATCGACCCTCGACGATCGATCCTGTCCGCTGATCGATCGCTGATCGCCAACGACGCAGGCACACGGACGTGCCTGCGCTCACGTCCTTCGCAGCTTGGCATGGCACACCTCGTGCTCACTCCCGCACGGAGAGAGGTACTACAAAGGAGTGGGCTCATGAACGCAGCCGCCGGCAATCACCGACCCTGTGGCGCGTAACCGGTGCACACGCTGACGACGACGGCGCAGGCCATGCACCTGGCGCTCAATCAGGCGTCCCTCTTGAGCTACCTGGATACCTTCAAGGCGGTGGCCATCGCCTCGTTCCTGTTGCTGCCGCTGCTGGCGCTGGTCAGGCCCGGCGCGGGCAGCAGGGCCGCTCACTCCTAGTGCCTATTCCACGCGCTGGCGTCCTGCTACGTAGAGCTCCTCCACCAGCACGATCGCGCAGACCATGAGAGGATGAGCGAGGATGATGCCGATCGGGCCGAACAACAGCCCGAACATGACGACGGCGATGATGGCCAGCGCCGGCGGCAGGGCCACAGCCCACTTCTGAATCGAGGGCACCAGCACGTAGCCTTCCAGGAAATGAATGGCG
>CAZLYG010000282.1:0-7014 GCA_964563075.1 uncultured Steroidobacteraceae bacterium
CTGGTCGCCAGCGCCCCGGCCTTCCGTAACGTGCACCTGGATCCGCATGTGCTGAATCTGGCTTCGGTTTTTTCGATTTTGACGCGCCTGACCAAGCCCGAGCGCGAGGGGCTGGACATGCCCAAGAAGCTGCGTTTGTACGCCGGCGAGGCTGTCGAGGGTGTACCGGAGACCGAGGCCACGCGGCTGCACGCCGAGTCCGGCGAAGAGGGCATGACCGGGGTCAGCCCCCGGTTCGTCATCAACGCGCTCTCGAATGCGATCACCCGCGGCAATACCCACAGCCTGACCAGCATGGAGCTCCTGCTTGCGCTGAAGGACGCCATCGAGAGCGATGCGCGCATGGACGCCAAGCAGAAGAAGAACTGGATCGACCATCTGGTTACCGCGCGCAAGGAGTTCTATAACCGCTGGGTGAAAGAGGACGTGCATCGGGCGATGTTTGCTTCTTTCGAGGAGGAGGCGCAGCAGTTGCTGGAGAAATACCTGGACGAGGTCGAGGCTTCGCTCGATCACCGCCAGGTCACTGATCCGATCACCGGGGAGACGCGGCCGGCGGACGAGCGGTTCCTGCGCTCGGTGGAGGAGAAGATCAAGGTGTCCGATTCCGGCAAGCTCTCGTTCCGCCAGGAGGTCGTGCGCAAGGCCATGGTGGCCTTCAAGGCGGGCGAGAAGTTCAAGCTCATGAGTCACGCGCGCATGCGCGAGGCCATCGAGCAATATCTGTTCGACGAGCGCCGCGACGTTCTGCGGCTCGTCACCTCGACTGCGCGGCCCGATGAGGAAGCGCGGCAGAAGATCTCTGTCGTACAACAGCGGCTCATCACCGAGTACGGCTACGACGAGCACAGTGCGAAAGAAGCATTGAGCTACGTCACGACTCTGCTCGCACAGGAGTAGCGGACGAGGAGAAAAAGGAGTACCACTTGAGTCATGACTAAACCCGCACCAGACGCAGGCAAGTGGTACGAGTTGTTCTCACGTGGTGCGCGGGACTGGCTGCGGCACGATGAGAAGGTTCGCGAGTCGGTACGCCAGCACCTGCCGCAGATCGTAGCCGGCGGCGACGTCATGAATGGCGGAGCACGTACGGTGCGGGTGCCCGTACGCATGCTCGAGCACTATCACTTCCGGTTGCGCCGCCCCGAGGAGTCGCAGGGCGCCGGCCAGGGCAAGGCGAAGCCGGGAGACGTGTTCTCCGATCCCTCCAAGCAACGCGGGCCCGGCGAGAAGGGCGCGGGAGGACAGGACGAGGGCGAAGTTCAGCTGCTCCTGGAGTTCAAGGTCGATGATATCGTCGACTGGCTGTGGGAGGAGATGCAGCTGCCGAACCTGAAGGCACGAGTCGGACCGTCCGAGGAGACCGACTACGTGCGCGAGGGCTGGGACCGGCGCGGTGCACGCTCGCGGCTGGATCGCCGGCGCTCTTTCAAGGAGCTGGTCAAGCGGCGCGCGGCTCCCGGAGCCACTCAGACCTTCACCGACGAGGACCTGCGCTTCCGCCAGCTCGCGCGGCGCAAGCAACCCGCCATCCATGCTGTCGTGTTTTTCCTGCTGGACGTCTCGGGCAGCATGTCGGATCGGGATCGCAAGCTCGCCAAGACATTCTTCTTCTGGGTCGTCCAGGGCCTGCGCCGCGAATACCGCTCGCTGGAAACTGTGTTCGTCGCGCACACCACAGAGGCCTGGGAGTTCAGCGAAGCGGAATTCTTCCAGGTGAGCGGGACCGGAGGCACGGTGACCTCGACAGGGCTGGCCAAGGTCCGCGAGATCATCGACGAGCGCTACAATCCCAACCGTTGCAACATCTACCTGTTCTATGCCTCCGACGGTGACAACTCCGTAAGCGATGCCACCGATTCTCGTGAGCAGCTGACCTCGTTGTGCGCAGACGCGTGTTACACCGGGTACGTCGAGGTTTCGTCCGGGCTGTCACGGCAGCTCGCGACGGAGACGGGCCGCTTGTTTGCGGAGCTGGCGTCATCGGGGTGCGCCGCCGGTAGCTACGCCTTGAATGACTTCGAAGATGTGTGGGGCGCCGTGCGCCACTTCTTTACCGCCGAGAATCGCGCACTCGAGGGTGGCCCGTGAGCTCGGACGGCCCCGAGGACTGGAAAAGCTACGTCCAGCGCATCGAAGAGCTGGCGGCCCGTTCGGGTCTCTCGTTCCATCCTGTGGACTTCGAGGCGGTCCCCGACACCTTCATGATGGAGATCGCGGTGTATGGGCTCCCGGTGCGCATGCCGCACTGGTCGTTCGGGGTGCGCTACATCTATCAGCTCATCCAGCGGCACATGGGGCATTCCCGGCTGTTCGAGGTGGTCTTCCCGGGCAATCCCGGGCATGCGTATCTCGCATCGAGCAATGGTCTTGCAGAGAACATCCTGGTGACCGCGCACGTCCTCGGTCATGCGGACTTCTCACGCAACACTCTGTTGTTTAGACGCTGCCAGGAGCAGGTCAGCGAGCACATCGTCGAGCATGCCGCCAGCCACGCGCGGCAGATTCAGCAGGCCATCGAGACGTACGGCATGCAGCGCGTCGAGACTGTCCTGGACGCCGCGCTCGCCCTCGAGCAGCACATCGATGTCGACATTCCCCTTCGCCGTGCGCGCTACCCTGAATACGAGGAAGATTCGAAGTCGCTGGTCGACGATGAGTTCCGCAAGCGGTTTGCCGCATTGGACCCCGCCGCGGCACCCGCCGGCATGGAGATCAAGAAGCGTGCCCCCGTCCCGCCGCACCCGGAGCGGGATCTGCTGTGGTTCGTGGCCAATTACGCGCCGGAGATGGAGAGCTGGGAGCGCGACATTTTTCTGGCCGTCCGTGAGGAGTCCTTCTACTTCTACCCGGTGTTCGCCACCCAGATCATGAACGAAGGGTGGGCTTCATACTGGCACGCACGGCTGCTGCGCGAGGCGCACTTCGTCCCGCAGCAGGCGTATCTGGATGCCATCAAGTGCCACTCGGACGTCGTCCGTCCGATTGCCGCCGACCAGCAGGTCGCGCTCAGCATCAACCCCTACCACCTGGGCTTCTCCATGTGGGAGAAGATCGTCGAGGCCGAGGGGATCGAGGCGGCGCGCAACATCATGCAGCAGGACGATGATTTCGCCTTCATCCGCAACCACCTGACACGCGATCTGGCGGATGAGCTGGGGCTGTTCCGTTTCAGCGCGCGCAACGACGGCCAGGTGAAGGTGCTGGAGCACGACCTGACCGGCCTGCACGAGGCGCTGCTGAGCTCGAAGTACAACTTCGGTGCGCCGATCGTGTCGGCGACGCATGTCCGCAGCGATGGGACGCTGGAGCTGACCCACGACAACGCCATCGACGGACGGGGTCTGGATCTGGAGCGCAGCCGCCGCGTGCTCGACTATGTGCAGCGGGTGTGGCGCCGCCCGATCGTGCTGACCACGGTCAATCAGGCGGGCTCCACGCTCGAGCTCACTGCCCCTTAGTTACGGGCTTCGCCCACCTCATCGGCGCGCTTCGCCTGAACCCTCAGGCAGATCGCGCGGTTCCCGCAATTTCTCCTTAGAAGAAGGAGAAATACGGTGGAAATTCTCCTTACTTAAAGGTGAAATTGATGCATGGATAAGCCCATGCTTTCAGTCCTCACCGACAAGCTGCTGGACTCGCTCTCCGGGCCCCTGCCGGCGGGAACGCCTCGGCTCGTGCATGGAACAATCACACTGCCTGGCAAGGCGACGGCCATCATTGGAATGCGACGCGCCGGCAAGACCACGTTCATGCATCAGCTGCGAGCAGAGCGCCTGAATGCTGGTGTAGTGCGCGAGCGTCTGCCGTACATCAATTTCGAGGACGAGAAGCTGGCCGGCGTCACTGCCAGGCAGCTCGGAAACCTGCGCGCGACCCGCTCCATTTAGCGCGGACGCTATTCGCCGCCATTCGGCTCGTCGTCCCAGTCTTCCCTTTGGGAGGTGACGAACGACACCGGGTCGCTCGCCGGAAACGAGTCGGCGAGCGCCTCGTCCAGTTGCTCCTCCAGGTGGCGGGCCGCGCGCTCGCGCGCAGCCGGGTCCGCATCCGGCGGCCGCGTCCCGGGTTGCGTATCTTTCCTTTCTGGTCCTGGCATGACACCTCCGTAGAGGCGAAACTCAAGACCCATTTAAACACCCTGGTAGCCGTGCGCAAGGGCGTCCGGGTGGCATACGACGAGCCCCCGGGAGTACCCTTAGGTCACGTCCGTCGCGGAGCTTGCCATGGGATACACGACTCAGGGCATCCGGAACGTCGCACTGGTGGGACCGGCCGGTGCCGGCAAGACGTTGCTGGTGGAATCGCTGCTGCTGCGCGCAGGCGCGATTCGCAGCAAAGGCAGCCTCCAGCGTGGGACCACGGTGTCGGATTTCGACCCGCAGGAGCGGCGCCTGCAGCACTCGCTGGACGCCGCCATCTGCGCCGTCGATCATGGCTCGATCCACATCAATCTGATCGACACTCCCGGGTATCCCGATTTTCTCGGACGCACCTTGTCCGTGCTCGAGGCCGCAGATTCGGTGGCTATCGTTCTCAGCGCCGCCGCGGGCATCGACTCGACGACGCAGCGCCTCATGGACTTTGCGCGGGAGCGCGAGCTTTGCAGGCTCATCGTCATCAACAAGATCGACAGCCGCGACGCGGACGCCGCCGGGCTGCTGCGGCAGGTGCGCGACGCTTTTGGTGCCGAGTGCCTGCCGCTGAATCTGCCGGCGGACAATGGCGCCGCCGTGGTCGACTGCTTCTTTCAGCCACACGGCGTGGGCAACGGCGCGCAGGCGCAGGAAGTCGACTTCTCTTCCGTGGCGACGGCGCACACGCAGATCATCGACCAGGTCGTCGAGGTCGACGAGCAGCTGATGTCGCTGTATCTGGAGCAGGGCGAGGAGCTCTCGCCGGAGCAACTCCACGACCCTTTTGAGAAGGCCCTGCGAGAGGGCCACCTCGTACCGGTTTGTTTCACCTCCGCCGAAAGTGGCGCCGGCATCCAGCAGCTGCTGGAGGTGTTCGAGCGGCTGTTGCCGAATCCCGCGGAAGGCAACCCGCCGCACTTTATCTCCGGCGAAGGCGATGGGGCGCAGCGCGCGCTGGTCGTACCGGACCCCGACAAGCATGTCGTGGCGCATGTCTTCAAGGTCAGCATCGACCCGTACGTGGGCAAGCTGGGCATGCTGCGCGTCCATCAGGGGACCATCCGCCCCGGAAGCGCGCTATTCGTGGGCAGCGCGCGCAAGCCCATCAAGATCGCGCACCTCTTCAAGCTGATGGGCAAAGAGACCACCGAGATTCCGGCGGCCATTCCGGGAGACATCTGCGCCGTGGCCAAGATCGAGGACCTGCACCTGGACGCCGTCCTGCATGACTCCCACGAGGAGGACCACTATCACCTCGAGGCGGTGCGCTTCCCACCGCCGATGTTGGGAGTTGCGATCGATCCGGAGCGCCGCGGTGATGAGCAGCGCCTCGCGGACGCCCTTCACAAGCTGACAGCCGAAGACCCCTGTGTGCGCATCGAGCATCACGCGGCTGTGAACGAGACGGTGCTGTATGGGATGGGAGAGTTCCACCTGCGTGTGCTGCTCGAAAGGATGAGCGAGCGCTACGGAGTTCGCATCAAGACACACCCGCCCAGCATCCCCTATCGCGAGACCATCACTCGGCCGGCCGAAGGCCATTGCCGCCACAAGAAGCAGACCGGCGGTGCCGGGCAGTTCGGCGAGGTGTTCCTGCGCGTCGAGGCGCTCGAGCGAGGCTCAGGGTTCGAGTTCGTCGACGAGGTTGTCGGCGGCGCGATTCCGGGGCAGTTCATTCCCGCCGTCGAGAAGGGTGTGCGCCAGGTGTTGGATGAGGGCGCCCTGGCGGGATTCCCGATGCAGGATATCCGTGTGGTCCTCCACGACGGCAAGCATCACCCCGTCGACTCGAAGGAAGTGGCGTTCGTTTCTGCCGGCCGCAAGGCCTTTCTGGATGCCATTCAGAAGGCCAGCCCCATCGTGCTCGAGCCCGTGGTCCGCCTTGAGATTACAGCGCCCGCCAGCTCCATCGGCGATATCACCGGGGACCTTGCCACCAAGCGCGCACGCATCAACGGGAACAATGCTCTGCCGGGTGGACTTGCGACACTGACCGCACTCGTTCCCCTTGCCGAAATCACAGACTATCAGTCGCGACTCAAGGCGCTGACCGGAGGCGAAGGGGCCTATCTGATGGAGCTCAGCCACTACGACCCGGTGCCTGCGCGCAGACAGCAGGAGCTGGTAGAGTCCTACCGCCCGCGCGCGGACGCGGAATAGAGCCCGCTCCTCTTAGCCGGGATTGGCTCTCGCGGGATTTTCATTTAGCCCTTTCAGGGGCCTTCTCAGGATGCGGAGCATTTCTGTGCGAGTCGAACTGTGCGTGTGCCTCGCGGCCATGATAGGCGTGGCCCATTGCGCCTTCGCGACGGCGGCCGATAATTCGCGCGCCGCGGAAGACGCCGTGCGTGCCTATCGTGAATTTCAGGTCTGCGCCGCGCAGACCGACGATGCCCGACGGCTCACGTGCTACGACATGGCGATGCACCGCGCCCCGTCGGGTAGTACGCTCCCCAGCGGCACTCCCCCGGCCGGTGCCGCGTCGGCCAGCACTCCCCCGAGCGGCATTCCCCCAACACCCGAGCAGCGATTCGGCCTCACTCCAGAACAGCAACTCCAGCGGCAGCACGTGACGGCGCCACCCAAGGAGATGACTTCCCAGGTCGTGGCCGTCGGTCGGGCGCGGAATGGTCTTCTGATGCTGACGCTGGCGAATGGCCAGATTTGGACGGCACAGAGCCCTGACGAGCCGGACCTGTCCATAGGCGTCGGAGACTCCGTGACGGTGCGACGCGGACTACTGGGCAGCTTCCTGCTGACCGCCTCGAAGGGCGGCAAACGTTCCATGCGGGTTGATCGGGCCAAGTAGGGAGCTGATAGAGTGCCAGTCCCCGCGTGTGGACGCGCAATAGGGAAGCTCAAATGCGAACCGCCCTTC